>CAVDQU010000190.1:0-4639 GCA_963611035.1 Agathobaculum sp. | reverse complement strand
ATCCCTTACTGCGATCAATATAAGATCCGGTTTAAGAGCTGCTGCCTGTTCTACAGATACAACAGGAACCTTTCCAAGAGCAGTTTGGATCTCTGTATTCCAAAGGGAAGGAGCATTATCTCCAAATGCCTGTATTTTAAATTGATTTGGATCGATCAGATCCGAAACTGCCTTTCCAAACTGTCCTGCACCAAGTATGATGATCGTCTGCATATAGATCCACCTATATTTTCTTTTCCTCTTCTAGTTTCAAAGAAAATGTTCCTTTCCAGCCTTCGCCTGTATATACGTGTTCCTGGATTTTCACTGTTTTTCCGATCACAGATCTCCATTTCAGTAAAATATCCCGTTCTGTATAAGTTTCTTTTTCTGTGATCAGATCCTGGATCTGAATATGGACCGGATATTTTTTAGCCAGACTTAACAGCACTCCCAGCTGTCCGGCAGAATAAGGATGCAGTTTCACAATAATATCTGTCTCTATTTCTGCAGCAACTGACTTCCAAAGTCCGTTTAATATCTGGTTCAACTGTGCTGACAGCCCGGTTACAGCCTTATAATCCTGGGCAAGAACTGTATCCAGATGAAGTTTTATCTGTTTCATGCCTGAGCTTTTGATCTGAGAAATATGCTTTTCCAGAAGGATGCCATTGGTGCAAAGGACCATTTTTATATCTGGGATCTCTTTTCCTATTTTTTCTATGATCTGGTCAAAGTCCGGATGCAGTAATGGTTCGCCACCGGTCAGTTCAATGGTATCGTACCCCAGTTCAAAAGCCTTTTTTGCCAGTTCCACTGCATGTTCTTCCGGGAGAAATTCACCTCTCCCGGATCTTACATGCTGACTGCAGTAAAAACAGTTACACTGGCATTCATTTGTTAAACACAAGTGAAAAACCATTTTTATTCCCCCATTTGTATAAGAGAATTTTTGATCATTGATTTTGCAATATCCACTTTATATGTGTTCTTCTCAAATGGATCTGCATCTTCCAAAGCAAGGTCTGCAGCTGTTTTTGCAACTTCTTCACTGATCTGTTTACCGGTCAGATATGCCTCTGCTTTCTCTCTTCTAAGAGGAATTGGAGCCACTCCACCCAGTACGATAGATGCTGACTGAATACAGCCATTTTCTACCTCATAGCAGGTAGCCGCGGATACCATTGCAAAATCAACAGAATCTCTTAAGCGGAATTTGTTATAATGGGCAGTTCCTTTTGGAACCGGTATTTCAAATTCAGTAATGATCTCCCCAGGCTCTAACATATCTTCTACTTTTAAGGAAGAGGTAAACAGCTGATCAGCTGTTATACGTTTCTTTGTAGTAACAATGACCGCATTTAATGCAACTAAAACAGGTGTGATATCAGAAGCATTCACAGAATAACAGCCACAGTTCATACAGCGCCGCGAATAAGACCACTCCGAATGCGATCAGCTTCATCTGCTGCCTGTTTTGCTCCCAAAGATGTAGAATCTTCCTGATCTAATGTTCTTAATTCAAGAGGAGTATCCTTTTCTGTCAGTCCTTTTGTTTTTACAATACCGTTTTTGTCATTCTGGAATAATCCGGTCTGAAGGATCCGTTTTTCTGCTTTTCCACCCAGATAAACATGGATCGCCTTTGCAGCATTAGCTCCTGCGCGGATAGCCTTGATCGCTACAGAAGGACCTGTAGCAGCATCGCCGCCTGCATATACACCTGGCTTTCTGGTTTCATTATGCTCGCCAACTTCGATCAGACCTCTTGCCGACTGAACTTCTTCTTTGTACTTTTCTCCCAGAAAATCAAGATCCACTCTCTGTCCTGTTGCCAATAATACACTGTCCCCTTGAATGGTCATAAGATCTGTCTCATCATAAGTTGGTGAAAATCTTCCATTTGAATCTCTTAAAGATACGCATTTACTGGTTTCAAGTCCTTTTACCTGGTCTCCATCATAAATTAACTTGTGAAGGCCTCTGCCATTGATGATCTTGACACCTTCTTCCAGCGCTCTTGCAATCTCTTCTTCGGAAGCAGGCATTTCCTGTCTCTGTTCCAGACATACAAGTGTTACTGTTTCTGCTCCCAGTCTTGTTGCTGTAAGAGCAACATCCATTGCCACATTACCGCCGCCGCATACGATCACATTTTTACCGATCTGGCGTTTCATAAATCCCTTTACTTCTACCAGGAAATTCAGGCCAAATTTTGCCAGACCTTCTCCGTCAATTCCCAAGATAGGCTGTTTCCATGCACCCGTGTCCAGAAATACAGCATCATTATCCTTTTCAATGTCTTCGATCATAATATCTTTGCCTACGGTAGTTTCCATAACAAAATGGACACCCATATCAGCAATCGCTTTTACAACTGACCGTACATAATGTTTTGGAAGTCGATATTCTGGAATGCCATACATTAAAACACCACCGGCTTCCGGCATCTTATCATAAACAGTGACCTCATGGCCTTCTTTGCGAAGATAATACGCAGCTGTAAGTCCGGCTGGTCCTGCGCCTACGATACCTACCCGTTTTCCAGTTTCTTTTTCAGGTGCCTGATAGCACAGATCCACATGTTCCAGGATCCAGTCACCTAAAGAGCGCTCCACACTATGGATCTTTACCGGATCTCCATGTTTGCACTGGTTGCACTTACTCTGACAGGTGTGGGGACATACTCTGGAAGTAAGCATAGGAAGAGGATTATACTGCATGATGATCTTTGCTGCTTCTTCCCAGTTGCCTTTCCGGATCTGGGCCATATAAGCCGGAATGTCCGTTCCCGCCGGACATTCAACAGCACAAGGTGTTTTTCCTGTGCTCATGCCTCCAAATATGGAATGATATCTGTTATCTCCCAGGATCCCATAGCACTGCTCTCCGCCTTTTCTTGCACAGTTCAGTCTGCCTCCTATCTCATCTGGATAACGGTAGAACCAGCAGCGCACATCCTGGCATACATTGCCTCCTATGGTTCCCAGATTACGTACAAGGGGAGTTGCCACACTTTTTGCTGCTTCTGCCAATGCCGGTGCAAGCTCTTTGATCTCTTTATTTTCAGCAATCTCACTAAGCCTTGTCATTGCCTTTACCGTGATCGTTCCATCTTTTACCTGGATCCCTTCCAGGTTTTTGATTCCTTTTAAACTAACGATCTTTTCAGGATATTGGGGATAAATATCTGCTTTCAGACCGCCCAGAAGATCACTTCCTCCTGCCATGGCAACGCCGCCGTTTTTTATCTCTTCTGCTGCACCTTCCAGTGTTTCGGGGCGCACATATTCAAAATTTTTCATGCCTTTTTCTCCTCCTTAAGAGCTTTCAGGATCACATCAGGTGTAGCCGGATAGGTTGTAACCTGAGTACCAATGGCATTTGTGATAGCCTGCATGGTAGCACTTGCCGCCGCAGCCCCTGCGATCTCACCTACACCTGTTGCTTTAAATTGGAATGTATCAAACTGTGACTGAAGGATACATGTATCATAAGTTGGGAAATCATTAAACGGCCGCCATTTATACTCGATCATGTCATAAGTCATGGTCCTGCTGGTTACTGGGTCGATCACATGTTCTTCAAATAATGCTGTATCCAGAGAAGCGGATCCAATACCGCTTTGTACCTGCATTTCCAGCATAGACGGGTCAATGGCCTGTCCACAGTCTGTACCGCCCAGACAGTTGATCAGTTTCACAAGACCGGTTTCTTTATTTACCTCTACTTCCACAAAAATGATAAACATATTTGGAGTAGAGAAGTTTTCAAGATGCTGTCCATAGCCAGTTAAAGTAAGGTCCGGCGGGATCAGCTGCTTCCAGCTTACAAATTTATCCGGTCTTGCTTTAATAGCAACACCGTAATCTGTCAGATACATACTGTCTGTTGTCACTTCCAGATACGGGACTGCCAGTTCAAACAGTTTCTGTCTTGCATCTTCACAGGCGTTGCTGATAGCATGACCATAGGTAATGGTTCCACGGCTTCCGCAAAGTCCAAAACCAGTTGGATTGATCTTTGTCTCAGGCGGTGTTATTTCAACGCGGTCATATGGAACATTCATAATATCTGCTGCCATTTTAGCCAGATTACTTCTCTGTCCCATGCCAGATTCTGTAATATTGGTCTGAAGAACGATATGTGCTTTGTCACCTACCAGATCTGGAACTACACGGATATATGCTTCTGTATTGTCTTCTCCAATATCTGCATTTCCAATAATACCGCAGCCTACACCTCTTACAGTCTTTCCGTCTTCACTGGTCCAGGTAGGGATTCCCCAGCCTTTCCATTTTTCTTTCCATTTAAACTTTTCGGCAGCCTTTTCGATCGCTTTAACATAATTAACAGAGTGTGCCTGCCACTGACGTCCGTCACGCCAGGTATAAATATCTCCCTCACTTACGTAATTCTTTTTATAGACTTCAACCGGATCAAAATTACCTTCTCTCATGGTACGTCCCATAAGAAGAGAAAGGCATGAGTTTAACTCCTGTCCGCCATAGCCTCTTACAATACCTGCCGGCTGTTTGTTGGTCACTACAAGGTTGGTATCAAGATCCCAGTTCTGGCATTTGCACATTACCAGCTGTGCTTCACCAATACCAACGCCTACCTGTCCCTGGGTTGCATTGGAAAAGCAGCCGGTATCAAC
>CAVDQU010000189.1:0-4639 GCA_963611035.1 Agathobaculum sp. | reverse complement strand
GATGAAAGAGAAAGTAGTTTTAGCATATTCAGGCGGTCTGGATACTACCGCTATCATTCCGTGGTTAAAGGAGCATTTCAACTATGATGTTGTTTGCTGCTGCATCGATTGTGGACAGGGAAAAGAGTTAGAGGGACTGGAAGAAAGAGCAAAGCTGTCCGGTGCTTCTAAATTATATATTGAAGATTTAGTAGATGATTTCTGTGACAACTACATTATGCCATGTGTAAAAGCAAATGCAGTTTATGAAAATGAATACTTATTAGGTACTTCTATGGCTCGTCCGGCCATCGCAAAGAGACTGGTTGACATCGCACGTAAAGAAGGCGCTGTTGCCATTTGCCACGGTGCTACCGGTAAGGGAAATGACCAGATCCGTTTTGAGCTGTCTATCAAAGCATTGGCTCCGGACATCAAGATCATCGCTCCATGGCGTATGACTGACGTATGGACCATGCAGTCTCGTGAAGATGAGATCGAATACTGCAAGCAGCACGGTATCGACCTTCCATTCGACCACAGCCACAGCTACAGCCGTGACAGCAACATCTGGCATGTAAGCCACGAAGGTCTGGAACTGGAAGATCCTTCCTTAGAGCCAAACTTTGGAAATATGCTGGTTATGGGTGTTACCCCGGAGCAGGCACCAGATGAAGACGAATATGTTACCATGACATTTGAAAAAGGTGTTCCTACCAGCGTAAACGGCGTTAAGATGAAAGTTTCTGATATCATCCGCAAATTAAATGAGTTGGGCGGAAAGCATGGTATCGGTATTGTAGATATCGTTGAGAACCGTGTAGTAGGTATGAAGTCCCGCGGCGTTTATGAAACTCCGGGCGGAACTATCTTAATGGCAGCTCACAGACAGCTGGAAGAACTGGTTCTTGACCGTGCTACTATGGAAGTTAAGAAAGATATGGGCAACAAGCTGGCTCAGATCGTTTACGAAGGAAAATGGTTCACCCCACTTTGCGACGCTGTAAAGGCATTCGTAGAGTCCACCCAGGAATATGTAACCGGTGAAGTTAAATTCAAACTTTACAAGGGCAACATCATCAAGGCCGGAACCACTTCCCCATACTCTTTATACAGCGAGTCCTTAGCATCCTTCACAACCGGTGACCTTTACGACCACCATGATGCAGACGGCTTCATCACTCTGTTCGGACTTCCATTAAAGGTTCGCGCTATGAAGTTAGCTGAGATGAAGAAAGAAAATAATCAGAAGTAATTCATATTTATATCTGAGATGAAAATAATACCCCGAAGCAGATGTGAGCATTCAAGCGCTTCGGGGTATTTTTATGCATTGACCTTATTTTAATGATACCAGGGTCAAAAGGTCTAAAATCCGACGCAAGCTTGCTTGCAGGAGGAGTTTTGACCTTGGGACCCGCCAAAAACATGAGTAAGAAGCCATTTTTTGAAGAAAAATGAGCGGATTACGAATGTTTTTAGAATTGCGAGAGTGCAAAGCACGTAGCAATTCGGTATCAGAGGGGTCAAAATACCTTTTGACCCCAACATCATTTTAACGTGTTTAATATAAAATGATTTTTCTTAAATTCCAGTATTCCTTCTGCTTTCATCTTTCCCAGTTCACTGGACATGGCGCTGCGGTCTACGCCCAGGTAATCGGCCAGTTCCTGGCGGTTAAATGGGATATCAAAGCTGTTGCTGCCTTCCTGCAGTGCTCTGCGGGATAAATAAGAGCGCAGTTTATCCCTGGTGGTCTTTTGGGATATGTGTTCCAGTTTTTCTTCTATATTTCCTTTGCCTGCGCTCATAAGTCTGATCAGGTTATGAACCATCATACTGTGGAATGGACATGCCATAGTACAGAAGGTAAGGGAACGTTCATAGTCTAAAAACAGGACTTCGCTGTTTTCTGCTGCTTTGATGCTTACAGGCAGTGTCCTGTTGCCTGCGCTTGCATAATTTTCTCCAAATATCTCTCCCGACATAATATGGATCGTTTCTTTTTCCTCATGCCAGAAATCTTCCTGGACAACAGCCAGCCGTCCTTTTAAAACAACCATGATATATCCCAGCTCTTCTCCCGCCTGAAAGATCCACTGGCCTTTTTCAAATACTGCCATCTGTCCATCACAGCATTTGATCAGTGTATACAGTTCTTCTTCCCCGATCCCGCTAAAGATGGGCATCCGTCCAATACAGCTTAATGCTTCTTCCATGTATTTTTTCCTCACGATCAGTAGTTTCGTTGTTTTTACAACCTTTTGTCAACTGCATCTATTATATAATGAGTGTAAAAGAAAAACAAGCGGCACCACAGGTGACATTTGTTTTTCTTGCACCATTAACGAACGGTCCGTCTGCGGCAGCAGACAGATAAGCGTGCCAGCGCGGGGACCGTGAGTGAAGCACCTGGCAAAAACACCGCAAAAAAAATCCACCCTGCAATGATCTCGCAAGGTGGATCTCTTTTTCATTATTTACAATTTAAAATTTCATCATCCTGTCAACATCCAGGAAAAATACAATGGCTCCGCCTACCTTTACGCCTTTGGTAATGTCTACCATGGTCATTCCATTATATTCGCAAACCTGACGTTCTTCCATTCGTTCTGTACAGCTTTGGCGAATATAATCCAGGATCTCCTCTTCTCTTTCTTTTTCAATACACACCATCAGCGTAATGTTTTTCTTATTCAGATACAGACCTTCTGTGCTGAACTTTGTTGCCATTACATGATTGTGGACAAAGGTACTTGAAAGTTTTGGATAATCCAGTTCCTGAACAATAATGATCATCAATTCCATTTTGCTGCACTCCTTTCACGCTCTGTTCTCTCACAGGCGTTTGAGGAATATTATAATCCAGGCAAAATGGATCAGCAAGTTAAACTTTTGTTATGACAGTCCGATCACAACGCTGAGAATCACTGCAATAGAAGCAAATACAACCAGAACCGCCTGAAACTTGATCTGGAATTTTGCCCAACGGCCCCACTCCAGTTTTGCTGCAGCCAGTGCGCCTAAGAGGCAGCCGGAAGTAGGTACGATAAAGTTTGTAAATGCATCACCAAGCTGGAATGCAAGTACTGCTACCTGACGTTCTACACCTACCAGATCGGCTAAAGGTGCCATGATCGGCATGGTAAGTGCTGCCTGTCCGGAACCGGATACAACAAAGAAGTTGAATACCGACTGGAATATATACATGAGCCACGCAGAAACTACCGGCGGGAAATTCTGCATTGCACCGCTGATAGTGTGAAGAACCGTATTTAATACAGTTCCGGAAGAAGCATCGGTTCCACCTAAGATAATGATGATACCCTGTGCCATACCTACACACATTCCTGCGCCTAAAAGATCTGCTGCACCCTGATTAAATGCAGCAGGAATATCATTTAAGTGCATATCATTTAAGTGGAAGATCAGTCCGATCACACCTGCAACCAGACCCATCACAAAGAATTGGGAAGCAATCTCCGGGATATAATAGCCGTTTTTTACAACGCCCCAAACGGTCCAGATCATACATGCAAGGATATCTACGAGAACCAGTTTATGACCTAAAGTAAATGGTCTGTCCTGATTTTCATTATTCTTAAAATCTTCTCTGTACTCACGGTCAGACTCATAAGCTACAGACATAGTCGGGTTCTTTTTAACCTTTACTGCATAACGCATGGTAAATACAATGGTTAAACCGGTAAAGAAGATCCATAACGGAATACGGAACCATGCACCTGACATAACAGGGATACCAGCAATACCCTGTGCAACTGCAAGACTAAAAGGATTCTGCCAGGAACTGCCGAAACCAATCTGTGTTGCCACGTAGCTGCACATGATACCTACAACTGCATCATATCCCATAGCAATGAACATTGGAACCAGGATCATAACAAAGGGAATTGCTTCTTCACCCATTCCAAATACGGCACCGCCTAATGAGAACAGTGTGATCAGAATCGGGATCAAAATGATTTCTTTCCCATTTGTCAGGTTGATAACCCGCATAATACCACTTTCAACAGCTCCCGTTCTGAGAACGATACCAAAAGCACCGCCGACTACCAGGATAAAGGCGATAATAGCTACTGCTCCGCCGCTTCTGCTTCCTGCAGTCATACCTTCAAATACATAGTTGACGATACCGCCGCGGCCGCCAAAATCTTCTGTACCAAAGATAGGTGCAGCCTGCGTTACTTTGTTGCCGTTTTCATCCAGAATGTACTGGAAACTGTCCGGATCAACAACGGTTCTTGTTTTTTCTGATCCATTGACCGTATAGGTGATCTCTTTTGTGTCATATTTTCCTAACGGAATGAAACAGGTCAGTAATGCAGCTACTAGGATAACCCCAAAAATGATGATATAAGTATGAGGCATCTGAAACTTTTTCTTCTCCATTTTTTCCTCCAATCCTACCTGGGCACAGGAGAATGTACATCAGGTATTTTTCTCTTTGAAACACCCTTTCTCTGCAGCGCAACAGAGAACAGCATTTCCAGTATACAAAATTATTGGTGATCTGTATACTGTTTTGGCATGCTTAAAGACAAAAAAGGGAACCATCAGATACTAACCGACGGTTCCCTTAAATCTATACATACCTTCAAAACCACATATTGATAAATGACTGACTTTCCGAATACCTACA
>CAVDQU010000188.1:0-4643 GCA_963611035.1 Agathobaculum sp. | reverse complement strand
TGCCGGCACGAGTAAAATGTGCGGTTTTAGGCTGGCATACTATGGAAGAACTGCTGAAGGACGAAAAATAGATAGAGAGTGTATTTACAGATCACATAAAATATGGGCTCGCCAGTATATGGCGGCCCAATTTACTGTTATGCATATGGCAAACGCGCCAGAGGTGCGCTTTTGGATCGTTATATGCCTATTTTGCTACCGGAAGTCTCTCTGCGATCAGTTCTGCAAAGAACTCTGCGCCAGTTACCAGTATATCGTCATTGTAGTCATACTGGGAGTTGTGGCACATGATGTTGTCGGAGGCTTTTTTGCATTTTCCGCTTCCAAGAAATAAGAAGCAGCCTGGGATTTTTGTTAAGAATGTACCAAAGTCTTCGGAAGCCATCCATGGAACGCAGTTTGCATTTACCTTGTCCGCACCTACAACAGCAGTAGCTGCCTTCACAGCAGTCTGGACACATTTGTCCCAGTTGACAGTTGGAGCAAATTCATGGGTGTAGGTAAATTCGCATTCTGCACCGTTCATGCGGCAGGTATCTTCGCAGATGGCACGCATGCGGTCCTCGATCAGCTGCTGTACTTCAGGTGTGCAGCTTCTGGTATCGCCTAAGATCTCTACGTTAGATGGTACTGCATTGTGGGCTCCGTCTGTAAAAAGTTCGGTGCAGGAGACAACAGCTGCATCTAACGGAGAAGCATTTCTGGAAACAATGGTCTGCAGTGCCAGGATGATCTGGGAAGCAGTTACTAATGGGTCGATACCCATATGCGGGCTGGAAGCGTGGAAGCCTTTTCCTTTGATCTTAATGCGGAAATTGTCTTCGCTTGCCATAATGCCGCCGGTCTTTGTGTGAAGTTCGCCCTCTGGAAGGAACGGAGCGTTGTGGATGCCGTAGATCTCATCCATTGGATATTTTTCTAAAAGGCCATCATCGATCATGGCTTTGGAGCCTTTTCCTGGTTCTTCTGCAGGCTGGAAGATGCAACGTACAGTGCCGTTGAAATTGCGGCGCTCAGAAAGTAAGAGCATGGCGCCAAGTAAAGCAGTGGTATGGCCGTCATGGCCGCAGCCATGCATTTTTCCCGGATTCTGGGACTGATAAGGAAGTCCTGTGGTTTCTTTCAGATTAATAGCGTCCATATCTGCACGCAGGCCGATGACTTCCGGACCGTCACCTACTTTCAGGTCAGCAACAACGCCGGTGCCGCCAATATGCTCATGAACGGTAAGTCCCATTTCTTTTAATTTTTCAGCTACGAAAGCAGCGGTATTTGTTTCTTCAAAGGCAGTTTCAGGATGTGCATGGAGGTAATGTCTCCATTCTGTCAGTTTCGCTTTTAATTCTTCGTGTGTCATATGATATATCCTCCTGAGAACATTGATAAATATATGAAATCTAGTTTGATTTTACTTTTTCCTGCCTTTATTTTCAAGGAAAGGGAAGAATATGATAAAAAAAAGCAGGAAAGGGACATAGATTGTCAACAATCTACAATTAACTATTTACAATCAACGAAATTACAGGTAAACTATAATGGTCCTGAAAATTGAAAAACATACGATAAAAGAAAAGGAGAAGACGTATGTCAGACAAAAACAAGATCTCATGGAGTGCCCTTGCGTTAATGGCATTCTCAACTGTATGGGGATTCGGCAACATTTTAAATGGCTTCGTTTACTTTAACGGCGTCCAGGTCATTTTCAGCTGGTTACTGATGTTTGCCCTGTATTTCATCCCATACGCACTGATGGTAGGTGAACTGGGTTCTGCTTTTAAGACAACCGGTGGCGGTGTCAGCGGCTGGATCTATGAAACCACCGGACCAAAGTTAGCTTATTATGCAGGCTGGACCTACTGGGCATGTCATATTACCTACATTGCCAGCAAATCCAGTGGCGGCTTAAAGGCTTTAAGCTGGGCGATCTTCCGCAATGCGGAAACCTATGATACTCTGCCGACCCATATGATCCAGGTGGCAACACTGGTCGTGTTCCTCGTTGGATGCTATATAGCCAGCAGAGGTTTGAACCCATTAAAGAAAATGCTGACTTTAGCAGGAACTACCACATTTGTTATGTCACTGCTTTACATTGTCATGATGTTTGCTGCACCTGTTATCAATCCGGTAGCTGAGTATACACATGCAGATTTTTCATTTAGAAACATGATCCCGCAGTTTAACGTGGGATATATTACTTCTATTTCTATCCTGGTATTTGCAGTAGGCGGATGTGAGAAGATATCACCTTATGTAAACAAGGTGGAAAATCCAAGTAAGGGCTTCCCGAAGGGAATGATCGCAGTAGCAGCCATGGTAGTTGTATGTGCGATCCTGGGAACTCTGGCTATGAGCCGTATGTTTGACCCGGCTATGATCAACAGCAGTGAAGAAACTTTCAATACTTATGTAGCAAATGGTTCTTACTGGGCATTCCAGAAGCTGGGCCAGTATTATCATTTAGGTGATACCTTCCTGGTCATCTATGCTTTATGTAACGTGATCAGTCAGTTTTCTGTTCTGGTATTAAGTATCGATGCACCGCTGCGTATGCTTCTGGACAATGAGAACACCCAGCAGTTCATCCCATCTGCACTGAAAAAGAAAAATAAATACGGCGTTTACAGCAATGGTATTAAGATGGTAGTTGTACTTTCCGGTGCTATTATCCTGGTACAGTCCTTTGTACCTGGTGCGGCAGCTGTTCTCCGTCAGCTGACCAAATTAAACTCTGTATGTATGCCAATGCGTTATTTATGGGTATTTGTAGCCTATGTTGCATTAAGAAATGCCATCGACCGCATTCCGGCAGAATACCGTTTTGTAAAGAACCAGGCAGTGGCAAAATTCTTCGGGATCTGGTGCTTTATTGTGACCGCGGTCAGCTGTCTACTTGGTATGTATGACAAAAATCCATTTACCTTTGCGTTAAATGTGATTACTCCTGTTGTACTGACTGCCTTGGGACTGATCCTTCCGGAGATCGCAAAGAGAGAGCAGAAAAATAAGCAGTAGAATAATCAAAAAGACAGGACTTTACTTGTTTAACGCGTTATGGTAGAATAGCCAACAAAAGACGTTTGTATAAATGGTCATGACTGTGACCAGGGATTTTAAGGAACTTACAGAGTATTATGGGAAAGCTTGATTATCGGACTTTAAGGGAAAATGTAGCAGATGAAATCAGAATGAAGATCTTAAACGGTGATATGAAGCCGGGAGATAAGATCGTAGAGCAGGACCTGGCATCGGAATTTGGCATCAGCCGCGGCCCGGTGCGGGAAGCACTGCGCCAGTTAGAGCAGGAAGGCATGGTGGAATATTCCAGAAATGTAGGCTGCTCCGTAAGGCATATAGGCATGGATGACATTTACGAGATCTACTATATGCGTGCCAATTATGAAATGATGGCAGTACGGCTGCATAACGGACCATTTCCCAAAGAGTCCCTTGAAAAAATGGAACACATTTTAGGGCAGATGAAGCAGCTCCACAAAGAAGAGTACCGTAAGGTATTTGAACTGGACAATGAATTCCATGAAGCGATCCTGGATCTGGTAAGTTTCAAGCGCCTGAAAAAGGCCTGGGAAGACTTAAACTACGGAAATATTGTAACGGGGTACAACATGGAAGTAGACAGCGAACAGGTGATCAAACGTCAGTATCTCATCCACGAAAAGCTGTTAAATGCCTGCAAGACCGGCAGTCCCGCACAGGTGGAACAGGCCATTGCAGATCATTATCTTGGGGGCGTGGAGAAGCTGATAAAAAAGGTGCAGAAAAAGAGTGTAACGAATGAACCGCCTGCGTAAGCAGGCGGTAGAGTGCGGAAACGCGGGAGTCATGAGTTTAATAATAGAGCAGTAAAACCGGAGCATTGAGCTGGTTTTACTGCTCTTTTTCGCATTATGCATATGGCGAACGCGCCAATAACGCATTCACTGCTTATTTCGCCTCAGCCATAGCCTGCTCCATTTCAGAAGCAGAGATCACACCAATGGTCTTATTAACAACTACGCCTCTTCTAAAATAGAGAAGAGTTGGTACGCTCATTACCTTAAAGCGGGTTGCAAGATCCAGGTCTTCGTCGATGTCAACTTTATAAAAATGTACTTCCGGATGAAGTTCTGCCATTTTTTCTACAGTTGGTGACAGCATTTTGCATGGACCGCACCAGGTAGCGAAGAAATCCACAACTACCAGATCATCCCCGGCGTTTACTGCCTGGTCAAATGTGTCAGATGTTAAATGTGAAAGTGCCATATAAAAAACCTCCTTGTATACGATTATGTCTTTTTATAACACGTATATCATACCACAAAGTGAGAGAAAATTATGTAATAAAATTCTCAATATCATGAACAATATAAATCTGAGAGAGAGATTTTTACTTGCTGGGCTGTTTTACTTGTGGTACTCTTATTATTAAGAAAAAGGAACGTTTATTTGGCAATGAAAGTGGTGTACAATGTATGACAATATTTTAGAATTGAATGGCATTTCTGTTGAAATATTGGAGCAGCTTTCTTATGAATCACATTTAGGCATATCGATAAAAAAGAACTTGCATTACTTTGATAAAGATTATTTATACAAAAAGGATTACCCAAATGAAGTGGGGAGAAATCTGCGCTATATGTATG
>CAVDQU010000187.1:0-4644 GCA_963611035.1 Agathobaculum sp. | reverse complement strand
GTATTATAATTGTCTTACATTTAGAAAGGATGGTGATACTATGGATTCTAGTATGACATTTCGTATTGACTCTCAGATCAAGGAACAGATGACTGAAATCTGCAATCAGCTTGGCATGACTCCTTCTACTGCCATTAATTTATTTGTCAATGCCTTTGTCCGTGAAAAAGGTATGCCTTTTCAGATTAAATTAAAAACAAATGAAAAAGCACTTACCAAAGAACAGATGTTAGCAGATACCAACGACCTGCTCCGCTCTTTTGCATCAGATTATGAAAGGATGGCTAAATGATTTGGATACAGACAGATGATATTATAGCAATTCATTCTCAGATTTTAACTACTTTCTTGTCTCTTTTTATCACTTCCCGTTTATCTGTCCCATCTGGCACAAAACGAAATACAGTAAATTGAACTTCTTCATCTGTATCATTTTCAAATGTGTGGATACTGTTTCCCACCTGAACCAGATCCCCTTCATAAAGGTATCTGGAATGCTGATCAGTGCCTTCCAGATAACGGCATAATAATTTTCCCTTTGTTATCAGCAGTGTTTCAATGATTTTTTCATGGTAATGCCATTCCTGAATAGAATAAGGTGCAATACAGTTTGTATGCACCTCATATTCTGGAAATATATAGTAATCTACGCTGGTGCCATTTGGCTTATCAGCATGAATGGCATCTTTTTTACCATGAAATGTTATCTGATCCATATATCTCCTTCCTAATAAATCATAATTCCGCTCTACATTCCGGCTCTTACAACTCACTTCCCGCCAGTGTTTCCTTCGCCCGCTCTTTTGTAAACAGGCCGCAGGCCACCAGCCGTTCTACTACCTGTTCCTGGCGTTTTTCGGCCAGTTCCAGATTAACCGTAGGGGCATATTTAGACGGTGCATTTGGAATACCTGCAAGGAGTGTGCTTTCGTAATCAGTCAGGTCTTCCGGCTCTTTTCCGAAATAGCCTTCGCTGGCATCTTTGATGCAATAATATCCGTTTCCAAAGTAAATGGTATTTACATAAAGCTCCAGGATCTCATTTTTACTGTAATCCCGCTCCAGTGCAAAGGCCATAAATACCTCTGCCGCCTTCCGTTCCATTTTCTTTTCCTGAGTAAAATACAGGTTCTTAGCCAACTGCTGGGTAATGGTGCTGCCACCTTCTACAAAGCGTCCTGCTTTTACATCATTGACCATGGCTCTTGTAATGGCAATGGGGTCGATACCAATGTGACCGTAAAACCGGTGGTCTTCCACAGAGAGGACTGCATCTGCATAGGTCTCCGGAAGGTCAGAAAACAAGGTATAGCTTTCCTTGGAGCGGATCTCATTCACCTTATCATCCAGACTGACCTGGGCAATGGCATCTTTATACATATCATAGCCCCGGATGCCAATGGTCACTGCAAAATACATAACTACAGCACAGAGCACAACTGTCACTCGTTTAAACCAGGTAAATGCTGCATGCTTCTTTTTTCCAGTGTTCTCTGCTGCACTGTTCTTTCCATTGTCTTTCGTCCTCATCTGCTCACCTTCTCTCCTGTGCTATACACTCAGGCTCACGCACTTATGCGCTCTACCGCCCGCGACAGCGGGCGGGGCCTTCGCTTGATTACAGTATAGCACACCAACATCGGCAAGTCTTTGAGGCTCCCTTAAAGAACTCTGACTAAAATCTGACTGTTTCTTAAAGTTTTCCTACAGGAGTATGGAAATAATTTGAAAATTGCATCTGGGCGTCGGAAAGGGCCTCTTTGGGGGGCACGATACCAGTATAGGCATTCTTTACTGCCATTCCCAGAATGCTTAAAAACTTACGCTCATCAAAAGGCACGGAAAGCTCTGCCGGAAGCCGGTTTCCTTTTGCAATAGGGAAACAGTGTCTGGAAAGCTTCAGCCACGGATAGTTATGAAGAACCTCATAATTATCATAGGTTCTACGGCATGGAGATGTACTTCCCAGTAAAGCTGATGCCGAACACAGCGGCTCACTGCACATCCATTTAATAAAGGAAAGTGCATCCTTCGGCCGTTTGCAGTACTTAGAAACGCCCAGGCTACCGCCGCCAAGCACCGGATTGTTTCCCGGCATCATGGAATATCCCACATTTCCTACTACACGGGAGCTATGGGCCGACAGGTCGCTGGCATAGTTGCTGTATAAAATAGACATGGCAAAATTTCCTTCTGCAAAGCGTCTTGCAGTCTGGGTCCACCAGCCGCAGTACTCCGGCGATGTACACCGCCGCAGCTCTACCAATTCTGTAAGGGCCTGCTGGCACGCAGGAGAATCCAGACGGATCTGTCCGTCTGCACCGTACAGATTTTCCTGAATAGCAAATAATCTTGCCAGAAACTCTGAACCAGCCACACCCGTAGACCCCAGCGTAATCGTAGAACCATAAGGAACTGGTGACGACGGTGTTAAATCCCTGGTAAAAAACGCAGCGATCCTGTTATATTCCTCAAATGTCTTCGGCGGCTGTAATTCTTCATGGAACTGTTCAAAATAAGTCCGTTTACAGATAGGGCTTTCAAACAGGTCTTTTCTGTAATAAAGGATCTGCACACTGGGCGTAACCGGCAGCGCATAGATCTGTCCATGCACACGGGAATAATGTTCCGGAACCCCTTCCACATACTGCCCCAGGCTGTTTTCAATATTTTCATCGATCTCTGACAACGGCTGCAGTAACTTCTGTGCAAACCAGGAAAGCCAGGTCACATCCAGTCGCAGGATATCAAAACGGGAGGTTTCATCTAATGAGTTAAAGGCCTCATAGATCTCATCATAAGAAAGGATGCACACATTTACATCAATTCCTGTTTTCTGGGTAAACAACCTTGAAAACGTTTTCATAATATATGCTTCCGGGCTGTCCAGTGTTACGATATTTAGCGGCTGGGTGTTTTCCGGCTTCTGGATATTCACAAACCAGTTCTGGAACCCGTCTCCCGTCATCACCCGATTGGCGTATTTTTCCCTTCCGCCTTCCTCTGCCTTTTTGATCAGCATTTTCGCCGCCCGTTTTCCCAGCTGTCGGTAATTCATTTCATATTTAATAAAATCATTTTCCGGAATAGTAAACAGCGGCGATACGGTATAAATATCTGGCAAGCCGTCTTCTTTTCCATAGAAAGTAGTACACATATCCTTGGCACTTTCTGCAAATCCATAATTAGATATAAAAAATGCCTGGGGCAGTGTTCCATTAAATATCTGCATGATATTCTGGTATTTTCTGAAAGAATCCGTCCAGATCTGGATCACCTGACAGGTAGAACCTTCCATTCTGGTAAGAAACCCCCGGCAGAAATCCTTTTCGCTGGAATAATCCGGATTACCTGTAAGCAGACAGATGCTGCGGTATCCCGCCTGGAGCGCCTTTTCCGCCATAGCCTGACCTGCTTTTTCATAATCGAAACCAATAAAGTCAGAAGGAAAACCTGTTTTCCGGTCCACAAAAAGTACAGGAATGTCGACCCCGTTCTTTTCAGCCGATGAACATTTTATCCAGCAAGAAGACCGTACTTCCGGCTATGGCCTTTATGTATGTATGGAAAGAAGCCGGATATCTGATGGTATTCTTCCTTTCCGGTATCCAGAGCATCTCTACTGATGTAAATGAGGCAGCCCGCATTGACGGTGCTAACTCCTGGACCATTTTCCGCAAGATCACCTTACCTCTTCTTGCACCAACTTTCCTGTTTGTATCTACCATTGCGCTGACCAACAGCTTCAAGCTGGTAGACCATGTAGTCATCATGACAGAGGGCGCTCCAAACAACGCTTCTACACTGCTTTTGTACTACATTTACCAGCAGGGATTTACAAACTTCAACTACGGCGTATCTTCTGCACTGACAACGGTTATGCTGCTTCTGCTCATGGTAGTAGCGCTTCCACGTTTCTTAAGCCAGGACAAGAAGATCCAATACAACTAAAGGAGGCCTTACATCATGCAGAAAAAACATTTGATCGGTGCCTGGATCACCGCATTTTCCGTTATTTTAGGCCTGCTTTGGCTGATCCCCCTTATCTGGCTGATCGGAACCGCATTTTCCGTTCCGTCTTTCCATATGACACTGTTCCCGACTACAGCGTTCACACTGGATAATATTAAATATGTATGGAATGCCATTCCATTTGGCACCTATTATATCAACACGCTGACACTGGTTGTATGCACCTTTGCCGTACAGTTCTTTACTTCCACACTGGCTGCTTATGCGCTGGCTGTTCTGGATTTTAAGGGACAGGCGCTGGTATTTGCTGTGATCTTCATGCAGATCATTATCCCAAATGACGTTCTGATCACACCGAACTTTATGACTCTGTCTGATCTGAAGCTCATCGATACCAAGATCGGTATGATGCTTCCATTCTACGGCAGTGCCATGGCTATCTTCTTACTGCGCCAGCACTTTAAATCTATTCCAAAGGCACTGGCTGAGGCAGCAAAGATCGACGGTGCCAATACCTGGCAGACTATCTGGGGCGTATACATGCCATGTGCAAAACCGGCATATCTTTCCTTTGCCGTTATCTCTGTCAGCTACCACTGGAACAACTACTTATGGCCTCTGATCGTGACCAACTCTCCTACCAACCGTACACTGACTGTAGGACTTGCTATT
>CAVDQU010000186.1:0-4698 GCA_963611035.1 Agathobaculum sp. | reverse complement strand
ATGGTGCTACTGGTGAAATCAAAAGTATCTTTCATGAATCGGTGGATGTAACAGGTTATGAAACATATACATTTTATTTTTCAGAAGCTTCATATGATGTTACGGTTAGCGCTGACGGGCAGACATTAAGCATAACGGCAAGCAGCAGTTATTTTGTAACGGTTGCTGTATCTGGCCTCACCGGTGAGCATGACTTTTCTGTAGACGGCAGGGCATATGCAGTGACCAGTAAGATATGCTCTAGAGTGCTTAATACCACCGGAACGGTAGAAGAATGGACCAATCCTCTGATCAGTGAGGAAGCATTGGCAGTTCTTCAGGCTGAGTGGTTGGGAAATTATTATAAAAATAATATTGAGTATGAGCTCAGTTACCGTGGGGAACCACGTTTGGATGCCGGTGATTTGACATTTTTGGAAAATCAGTATGCACCGGGATTGCAGATCCAGATTTATGAACATAAGCTGACATTCAATGGAGCACTGTCCGGAACGGTAAAGGCAAGGAAAGCAGCGTCGCAGGAGGGATAAATGGCAAGACAGGAAAATGCAAGTTATGAAGGACAAGGACAAAGACAAATAAGGCAGATAACTGCTTTGGATATCTATCCAGTTGGTTCCATATATCTTTCTGTCAATTCCGAAAATCCTTCAAATCTCTTTGGAGGAAAGTGGGAGCTTTTAGCTCCGGGACGAACGCTGGTATGTGTTGATGTGGATCAAGAAGATTTTAATGTGCCAGAAAAAGTCGGAGGAGCTAAGAGCAACTCTTATACGCATACGCATGCGACACAGAACCACACATTAACAGTCAATGAAATGCCTTATCATACACATGAATTTGGTTATGCGGCTATGGTAGTGAGTCAAACGGAAGCGCCAAGTGCTTACGATACTCCTTCGAGTAACCAGGGCTTTCAAGGTGCATCGGATAGTTGGTTTTCAGGTTGGTATAAAGGAACAGTATGGGAAACCCAAGGCTATGGTAGCAGTTGGGGACATAATCATGGTGATGTTATACATACAGCGCAAAGTATTTCAACATTACAACCCTATATGACTTGCTACATGTGGAAGAGAACAGCTTAGTGAAAGGGGAAATATGAAAAAATGGAGTGGATAACCCCGAAGACAGACTGGAAAGTTACAGATTATGTAAATATAGATGATTACAATCGGTGGATAAACAATATAGCGTATCTAAAGGATATGGCTGTAAAAGTTTATAAAGATTTTCAAATCGAGGATATGGGTACTCCTAAAGACTACGGAGATTACCCATATGCCGATGAGATCAATGCAATAGAAAAAAATTTAACGGTTATCTGTAGATATACATATCCATTTGAGATCGGTGCTCAACGAACCTATTTCCCAAATCAGGTTACGTTGGACTGGGAAGAGATGAACCGGATCGAGTCTGCAAGTCTGAAGATTTATAATAATCTGCTTGGACAGATCAACGGAAAAAAAAGACTGGCTTTTAAACTGGGAGGTGCGTGTTTTTGAAAACAGACTGGAAGGATGATATATTTTCTGGAACGGCCCGTAAATGGAATATAGCTGATAATTCAGATGGAACAAAGACCATAACGGATGCTACAGAATATACACAGGAAGGTGATCCATTTGGTGCAAAGGAATTAAATGAGATCGGCGAAGAAGTAAACAAAATCCAGGCAATGAAAAGTGTAACACTTACAGCAAGCGGCTGGACGGGAGATGCAGCACCGTATAGCCAGACGGTTGCAGTAGATGGAATAACGGCAGATGATAACCCCATCATTGTAAGCATGCTTGCTGATGGTTCGTCTGTGGCTGACCAAAAGGCATACATAAAAGCGTTTGGGTACATCGCTTCCGGAACGGCAACAACGGCAGACGGTAGTGTAGCATTTAAGGTATACAAGAAACCGGCAATTAACATTACGATTGGCCTGAAAGGAGTGTAACTATGGGAAGAGTATTAATGACCGGTGCAGGCGGTGGCGGTGGCTCCTCTGATGACTGTACCGCTTCTGCAAATGACATTTTAAAGGGCAAGACAGCTGTTTACAATGGCTCAGATGACGATATCGGAATAGGCACTCTGGAATTAACCGGCAGTGCATCAGACGGGTATGTTTACAGCGGAATGACCTATTACAACACCGATGCGCACACGAGACGCACCGGCTCAATGACTGTAGGAAGCATTCTAAATTTTAGCGCGGCAGCATATAGCGGACGGCAGGTTTTGTTGAAATGGCAGAATCCTTATGCTGCGGCAGGTAGGCCGTTCGGAGGTGTATTTATTAATTATTCCACCAGTGGATATCCTGGAACTGGCGGTACGAGAATCTATACTGGATATGGAAATAATAGTTCCTCTGGTGGATGGTCACAGGTCATTGTAACTCTGCCGAATCTTGGAACCACGTATTATTTTAGCTGTACAGCATATGTAAGTACAAGTGCCGGTGATATTTGGGGTAATACCATGAATGGCGCATGCACAACAGCAAATTCATTTACCGTAACCATTACAAGCTCTCAGAACTACACCATCCCAGATGGCTATAGCTACGTTGATATCTTCTGCGTTGGCGGAGGCGGTGGAGGTGGTGGTGGTGACTATGACAGTTCTGGCGCTAATGGCGGTGCAGGTGGTGGTGGAGGATATACCGTTACTGCATCCAATGTTTCCGTTTCTGGTGGACAAACTTTATATTGCGCTGTTGGCGGTGGTGGCACAGCTGGAACAGGTGGTGGTAATTGGGCTGTACAAGGAGGAACAGGTGGAACAACTTATGTAAGCCGTGATGGTAGTTGGCTTTGCAGTGCTTCTGGCGGTTATGGTGGATTAAGTGCATCCCGTTATTCTGGCTCAAATGGTGGTAATGGTGGCTCTGGCGGTGGAGCTATAGACGCAGGAGCAGGTGGAACTAATGGCGGGAACGGTAATGGCGTTTCCCTCAAAGGTACTGGACAAGGCTATACAACTACTGCTTTTGGAGAAAACAGTGGCACTGTTTATTCTGGTGGTGGCGGTGGTGGTAGCTATGGACACAAAGGAACCACACCACAATGGGGAGGCTCTGGCGGTAACTATGGCGGTGGTGCAGGTGGCAACGGCACTTGGAGAAGCGGTGGCTCAAGTTCTGAGCCAGAATACACTTATGCCAGAGACGGTTGGGCAGGAACTGCTAACAGCGGTGGCGGCGGTGGCGGCGCAGGAGGTAATGCTTTAACTAATTATCGTTTTTACGGTGGCGCAGGCGGTTCTGGCATCATCCTCCTGAGAGTCAAATAACCATCACAAATCACCAGAAAGGAGCAAAAATGATTAGAGAATACGCAAGACCATATATCATGCTTGATACAGATGGCAAGGTTTATAACATTGAAATGCACACAAGTTACGAAGATGCGAACCAGTTTGCCCGAAATGTTTATGGCGAAGGTGCATCCGCTGATGAGTATAGATATCTCGTGTCCATTGGCGATATCAAGAAAGACGGGAAGTTTTACAACGTTCTGGAGGACGGAACTGAGCAGGAAGCCACTTATATCCCATCAGACGAGGAGAATATCCAGAATTTAAAAGCAGAGAACGCAACACTATCCGACCAGCTCACAGAAACCCAGTTGGCTTTAACTGAGCAGTATGAAACTAATCTGTCACTGGCAGAAGAAGTCACGAACACCCAGTTGGCATTGACAGAACTTTATGAATCAAAGGAGGCTTAGCTATGGCAAGTTATATCGTAGCAGTATATGCAGATTTAGTTCGCAAGGGAAAGAAAACTATTAATGAGGTACCAGAAAAGATCAAAGCAGAGGTCGAGGCTCTGTTAAATGCTTAGGCTATTGCTTTTCTTAATACTGCGGAAGGAGGTCGAGACCATGGCAGTTATTTATGCAACTCTTATTGTTAAGGGTAAAAAAAACTATGCACAGGTTCCTGAGAAGATTAAGCCTCAGGTTAAACAGATCTTGATTGATCTGGAGTGCGAAGATCTGATCACGGAGGAATAAGTTTCAATGGAACCAATCACACAGTACATAGCTGCGCACTGGGTTGCGTGGCTTTTTGCAGCTATCTCCGGTGTCCTGGCTGCAGCATATCATAGATTAGCAGGGCGTTTTAAGAAAGAACAGGTAAAGACACAGGCTATCAATGCTGCGGTTCTTGCCTTGCTTCACGATCGGATTTACCAGGCATGTACGTTCTACCTGAAAAGAAAGTATTGTACATTAGAAGATAGGGATAATCTGGAATATATGTTTAGCCCGTACAAAGCATTAGGTGGAAACGGGACCGGAGAAGACCTTTATAACAGATGCCTAGCTCTTCCCTATGAGCCGGTAGAACAGGAGGTATAGATTTATGGATTTCGGAATTGGAAGTGTAGCAGCAATCACAGCGATTTGTTACCTGAGCGGTATGGCTTGCAAGGCAACCACAAAAGTCAAGGATGAAGTTATTCCAGTGGTATGCGGAGTGACCGGTGGTATCCTGGGAGTAGCTGGCATGTATCTTATGCCGGAGTTCCCAGCAACAGATGTGATCAACGCGGCGGCTATCGGAATTGTATCCGGCCTGGCAGCAACTGGAGCGCATCAGGTTATCAAACAGGTTGGAAAGATGTAGAAGGAGGCGATCCGCACATCTCCCGCAGGCAGTCCGGGTCATGGCTGTCATTTGCGACGTCGCAAT
>CAVDQU010000185.1:0-4742 GCA_963611035.1 Agathobaculum sp. | reverse complement strand
GATTTTTACCAGAGATGGAGATCTGTCTGCCAATGGATCAGGCGATACGGCTTTTCTCTCCCAGGTTCCAGAAGAAATACGTTCTCTTTTTCAGACAGAACTTCCCTTACAGGCCAATGATCTGTCTGAGATGTTAAATTACCGCCTGCTGACTTTAAACCGGGATCATGTGCCATTTTCTGCTTTTGCTGACGTTTCTGAGGATCTGTCAGACCGCCTGGAACATTTCCTTTATGAACAGGAAAGCTTTGAAGAACGTATATTCCAGTTAAAGACCAGACAGTATACCTATACCCGCATCAGCCGCTGTCTTCTGCACATTCTTTTGGGGATCACAGATGAAATGATACTGGCTGGAAAAGCAGCCGGATATGCTCCTTATGCCAGGATCCTTGGTTTTCGCAAAGATAAGGCAGATCTTTTAGGAAAAATAAAAAAGCATACCCGGATACCGCTAGTCACAAAGACCGCCGATGCATCCAGGATGCTTTCTGGTACTGCGAAAATGTTATTTGAACAGGATCTGTATGCGTCCCATGTACGCCAGAGTCTGCTGGCTGCCAAAACAGGACAGCCGGTGCGAAATGAATATACACAGCCTATCTGCATTATTTAACGTTCCAGCTCAGCCTATGACTGAACTGTGACTATTTTGCAGTTGTATTTAGTTCTGGCGCCAAAAGCCGTACAATAGCAGGGTCTGCATGTAAGAACCGGATCAGTTCCTTTACCTGCTCTCCCGCTTTTTTGCGCTTTTCCTCCTCTGCCTGGCTCATTTCATTTTTCTTTCTGAAAACGGCACGCAGCAGGATATTCTTTGGAGTATGCTCCATATCAATAAATTCCAGGATCTGTGTATTATAACCTCTGTACTCTAAGATCTGTGCCCGGATGGCATCTGTATAAAGAGCAGCCATTCTTTCTTTAATAAGGCCGTATTCCAGAACCGGCTGTAGAACCGGATTTTGGATCTGCTTATTTAATTCATGCTGACAGCAGGGAACAGATAAAATCACCTTTGCGCCCCAGCCCACGGCTTTTTCTAGTGCATAATCCGTTGCCAGGTCACAGGCATGAAGGGTAACCACCATATCTACATGATCTACGCCCTCATAAGATGCAATGTCTCCGCAGGTAAAGCTTAATTTGTCATAACCATAGCGGACAGCCAGCTCCCCGCAGTGGCGGATCACTTCTTCTTTCAGGTCCAGTCCGATGATACGCACCGGATATCCCTTTAATTCTTTCAGATAATAGTACATGGCAAAGGTAAGATAAGACTTTCCGCAGCCAAAATCAATAATGACATTTTCTTTATTTTTGTCTAATTGAGGTAAAATATCTTCAATAAATTCCAGGAAACGGTTGATCTGGCGGTATTTGTCATAGCGGCTGTGAACAACCTCGCCCTCTTTTGTCATAACTCCCAGATCCACTAAAAATGGGACCGGTGTGCCTTCCGGCAGCAGATACTGCTTCTTCCGGTTGTGTTCTAAGGCTTTCTGGGTAATGATCCGGGCCTGCTTTTTGAATTTTACCGTCATCTTTCCTTTTTTACTCACAAGAACTGTTGCTTTGCCTTTGGCAGAGGTGATCTCTGCCTGGCGGAAGTCATGAGCCAAGCAGTTTTCCACATAGAGAATGGCATCTTCTTTGCTTAAATTCTTGTGAAAGGCCTGTTTGCCCCTCTGTTCCTCTGCCTGAAATATCACTTCCCCTTTTAACATAAGGGGACGCAGTTTTGATTTTGAAAAAGCAGCTGCATCAGCCGGATTGTTTAAAAGGACCCGCTCCAGATCCTTATCCAGGCAAAATTCAAGAGCCTGGCGCAGCTGTGCCTGTTCATTTATTTCTGTCATAGATCTTCGTCTCCCTTAATTTTCATTTTGTCCTGTTCCCTTCTTATTCTTTCCAGTTGCTTCTTAAAAGCTCCGGGTACTTGTCCAGATGTGCATGGTCATTGAAACACTCTAAAGTAAAACGTTCATTTTTCTCATCCCAGCTAAGCTCTGTGATGCTGCAGTTTTCCAGCTCTTTTCCCAGGATACGGAAACGGCTTAAGGGGATCCCGGTATAGAAAGCAGCCATGATCCGGATCAGTCCCCCGTGGGTCACCACAGCGATCCGCTCATAGCCGGTCTTTACCAGATCTTTTAATACAGGATCCGCCCGTTTTACCACATCAGCAGCGCACTCGCCGCCCGGATAAGCCAGGTCCTCTTCCATTTTTGCCTGTTCTTTCTTAAAATCTGCATATTTTACAGCGATCTCTTCATCAGAAAGGCCTTCCATATCGCCAAAATCGATCTCCCGAAGCTGGGGGCAGATGGTATGTTCCACATTCCAGTAAAGATTTGCCGCCTGGGCTGTCTCTACTGCCCGCAGCAGGTCGCTGGAATAAACTGCCTGGATATTTTTAGGAAAAAGCCGTTCGCCCAAAAGGGCCGCCTGACGGTAGCCCTCTTCACAAAGATCAACATTTACATTGCACAGGCGGCTGTTCTGCCGCCCGTGACGGATGAGATATAATTTCATAAGTATATGTCCTGTTAATGATCAGTATTTAAACATTAGTTTTTAAAGCTGTGGATCGGAGCCGGGATGCGTCCGCCTCTGGTAACGAATTTCTCACAGGAGAAAGTATTTACCGGGATGATAGGCGCATAGCCTAACAGACCGCCAAATTCTGCGGTATCTCCCACTTTCTTGCCGATAACCGGGATCAGACGGACGGCTGTGGTCTTCTGGTTTACCATACCAATAGCTGCTTCGTCTGCAATGATACCGGCGATGGTGGTAGATGGTGTATCGCCTGGGATAGCGATCATATCAAGACCTACAGAGCATACGCAGGTCATTGCTTCCAGCTTCTCAATGGTAAGAGCGCCAAGGCTTACAGCATCGATCATTCCCTGATCTTCGCTGACCGGGATAAATGCGCCGCTTAAACCGCCTACATAAGAAGATGCCATAACGCCGCCCTTCTTAACCTGGTCATTTAACATAGCCAGTGCTGCTGTGGTTCCAGGAGCGCCTACACGTTCCAGACCGATCTCTTCCAGGATCTCAGCTACGCTGTCGCCTACAGCCGGTGTAGGAGCTAAGGAAAGGTCAATGATGCCAAAGGGGATACCCAGACGTTTGGAAGCTTCCTGGGCTACCAGCTGGCCTACACGGGTGATCTTAAAGGCAGTCTTTTTAATAGTCTCGCAAAGTACCTCAAAGTTAGCGCCTCTTGCCTTTTCCAGAGCTACTTTTACAACGCCGGGGCCGCTGACGCCGACATTGATGATGGCATCTGCCTCTGTTACGCCGTGAAATGCACCTGCCATAAATGGGTTGTCATCTGGAGCGTTGCAGAATACTACTAACTTGGCACAGCCTAAGGAGTCGTTATCTTTGGTTGCCTGGGCAGTTTCTGTTACAATACGTCCCATAAGCTCAACTGCATCCATGTTAAGACCTGTTTTTGTGGAACCGACATTAATAGAGCTGCATACACGCTCTGTAGTTGCTAAAGCTTCCGGGATAGAAAGGATCAGGTTCTTATCAGCTGTAGTCATTCCCTTGCTTACAAGGGCAGAATAACCGCCGATAAAGTTGACACCCACTTCCTTTGCCGCTTTGTCCAGAGTTTTTGCGATGGTAACAAAATCTTCCGGCTTTTTGCAGGCAGAACCGCCTACTAAAGCAATCGGTGTAACAGAAATTCTCTTATTTACAATAGGGATACCAAAATCCTTTTCAATTTCTTTTCCGGTAGAAACCAGATTTTTTGCCAGAGTGGTGATCTTTTTGTAGATCTTTTCATTGACAGCATTCAGATCACTGTCTGCGCAGTCTAAAAGGCTGATACCCATGGTAATGGTACGTACATCCAGCTTCTCATGCTCGATCATATTGTTGGTTTCATTTACTTCATAAATATTAATCATGACCTGTTTTTCCTTTCAGAGAGTACATTATGTTAGTAAAAGCGGTAAAATCAGATTCTGTGCATTTTTGTAAAGATCTCGTCTCTCTGGATCTTTACATTTACGCCGATCTCTTCTCCTACTTTTGCCAGTTCATCTGCAACTTCACCAAAGGTCTTTTCGATCTTGGTCACATCCACGATCATCATCATGTTAAAATAGTCCTGTACAATGGTCTGGGAGATATCCAGGATATTTACATGGTTCTCTGCCAGATAAGTACATACCTTTGCGATAATGCCTACCGTGTCTTTTCCTACTACTGTGATGATTGCCTTACTCATTTTTCATTCTCCTCTTCTTGTTTTAGATGTAGATTACTTCACTCATTTTATCTCTGGATGCAACGGAAATGGAAAAATCCGATGCCCCGTATGGGCAGTCCCCTTCGTCGATCTCTAAGCGGACTGTCTCATAAGCCAGTTCTGCATAATTATTTTCCCTGCTTAAATGGCCTAAGAAGATCTTTTTCAGGTTATCATGAAGGATATTGTTTAACAATTTCCCTGCATTTTCATTGGATAAATGACCGTGATCCCCAAGGATACGGCGTTTTAAATAATAAGGATAAGGTCCGGTCTCCAGCATGCACACATCATGGTTGGACTCTAACAAAAGAGCATCCAGCTTCTGAAGATGGTCAATGATATACTGGTCAAAATGGCCCATATCGGTGGCAACAGCAACGGCTTTGGAGCCATTTTCTACCCGGTAAGCCACAGGATTAACGGCGTCATGGTCGATCTTAAAAGGCTTCACCGTCAGATC
>CAVDQU010000184.1:0-4760 GCA_963611035.1 Agathobaculum sp. | reverse complement strand
ATAAAATTTCTCTGTTTTTCATATATGGATTAGCTTCATGGCTGAACTGTAACAAGTTTTTAAACTTTTTTTCATTTTCCCGTTGACAAAAACTATCCCCCATGATAGTATATATGAGGTTCGCTTCTGACGAACAAGAAATGCTGCTGTGGCTCAGTCGGTAGAGCGTCGCATTGGTAGTGCGGAGGTCACGGGTCCGATTCCCGTCAGCAGCTTTTCATCTTTCATCAGAACCGGCGAATTTCGTATAGTTGCTGCTGTGGCTCAGTCGGTAGAGCGTCGCATTGGTAGTGCGGAGGTCACGGGTCCGATTCCCGTCAGCAGCTTTTCATCTTTCATCAGAACCGGCGAATTTCGTATAGTTGCTGCTGTGGCTCAGTCGGTAGAGCGTCGCATTGGTAGTGCGGAGGTCACGGGTCCGATTCCCGTCAGCAGCTTAGGAAAGAGTGGAAGCTTTTGGAGTGCCAAGGGTTTCTGCTTTTTTGTTTATGTAAAAAGTTCTGCTTTAAAGTTCTTTATAGCTGTTCCACTACTAAAATTAATAGCCACTCATAAATCTCCCAATATCTTGTTGTTCCTCAGTTAATTTTCTATAATGAGCACACAAAATAAATGGAGGTACTACAAGATGTTAAATGAGTAAAGGTCAAATCCTTCGCTCCACGCCAAATACAGCGCCGCTTACTTGCGGCGCTTGCTATAGCACTCAGCCGGAAGGGCTTTTGACCATGGCATGAGTGGTTCCAAATCTTTTTCATCTATACTTCCATCGGCTCGAACAGCCTGCGTCAATTCTGTCAGCAAATGCTTCATGTAATAGTAGACATTCAGGCCATTTGCCCTGGCAGTCTCCGTCACACTGTAGATGATTGCACTTGCCTCAGCTCCACGCACCGTGTTGATGGTCATCCAGTTCTTACGACCAATTGTGAAAGTCCTCAGGGCGCGTTCACTGGCCAGGTTATCGATCGGTACTTCTCCGTCTGCCAGGAACACCTTCAGGTATTCTTCCTGATTCAGACAATAGTTGATGCCTTTGGCTGTTTCACTTTTGGGAAGCACTGACCGGTCTGCCTGTATTCCTCGAAGCCAGGTGAAGAATTCTTCAACCAGCGGCTTGATAGAGATTTGCCGCTCCTTTAAGCGCTTTTCAGGCGTTAGATTCTTCAAAGCTCCTTCCAGATCATAAATAGCACCGATTCGTACAAGTGCTTTATACGCAACGGATGCCTCGACTGCTTTAGGGTTGCTTTTTCCAATCGCCTTAATCGCATTTGCAAAGTGACGTCTTGCGTGAGCCATGCAGTTCGCATTCTTTACACAGGTTAGATCCCGCTCCAGCTTATGATACTGTTCCAGACCATCTGTCATAAGAACACCGTCAAAGTCCTTATAGTACGCTTTCGGATGATCACTGTGACGCGTCTTCTGGTATTCATATACAATGATCGGCGGTACCGGGCTCAATTCTCCAGTGATGTGAACCCACATGTAGCTTTGGCTGCCTGCAGGTCTGTCATCACGGATTACATTCACCGGTGTTTCATCGCTCTGATTCACGTGTGCCTCCAGCTGACGTTTTCTCATTAGATCACACACGGGTGATAAATAGCGTTCGGCCGTCCATACTGTCCAGTTCGACATGGTCTGCTTGGACAGATTCAGCCCGTTCGCCTGAAAGTCTCTGGAAATTCGGTCAAGTGGATTGCTGTTTACGTACTTGGCATTGATGATAGCGGCTTCGAGAGAAGGTGTTGCAATGCTTCCCTTGAACATCGTTTCCGGATGATCTCCACGGAGAAATTCATCCTGATGTACACCATCTGTTCCAACATACACTTTTATGATATGTTTTTCAGCAGTCCATTTGGCCGGCTCGAAACGAAGCTGCCAGAAAATCTCATCCGGCATACTTTTCCAGTTCCCTTCACCGAACACTTCATTCAGGTTCTGTTCCGGTATATCATGAGGGATTACTTCCTGCGGAAAATCCTTCATGTCTTCTTCACGCTGGCCTTTCTTCTTAGGCTTTCGCGGCACCTTTCCGGATGAATCAATGACCTCTTCCACTGTTGGCTCTTTAGCTGTTTCATCACAGTTCGCTTCTGCTTCATTAAAAAAAGAAAGCTGTCCTGCGATATCATCCAGTTTTTCTGTATGACGACCAAAACGCTGCTGATTTGCCAGCCGGATCTGCTCTACAAGGTTTTCGTAGTTCTGCTCCAACCGATCAAGCCGGTCCTGCATCTGGTAAATGACATCGTTCTTGGTTTCATGATCCATCTTATTCAGTTCATCTGGAGTGAATTTTTTGCACATGATATCCGCCTTTCTTACTAAGAGTAGTATAGCAGAAATCCGTGATAAATGCGAACCAGCCCGCAGGCAGAGTTCGTCATTTTTTCCTGTCACGAAAGCCATCAGAATCCGTATGCGAGCCTTTGGAAATATAGGGTTTTCAAGGTGCAGTTGCATCGTTCCTGCGTGATAGCAGGCGAACGAATTGTTCTGATTCGGTCATCCATCGTAAACGATAGCAGTTCTTTTCAGTAGCAAAACAGAAAATATATTTTCTCTGTTTTGTACAAACGTTTCAATAGATATTTTTCGGATCGACATCTTTGATTTTGGGATCCAGGGGATTTAAACCCATCATAAGATACTTGTACTGTTCTTCGGTAAGGTCCGCTGCTTCCTGTGTATTCCTTGGCCAAGATAATCGTCCCGCTTCAAAGCGTTTATACAGAAGTAAAAATCCGGTACCCATCCACAAGAGTCCTTTGCACCGGTCAGAACGTTTTCCGCAGAACAAAAAGAGTGTTCCCTTCTCGAATGGATTTTGTCCATACTTATTGCCGATAATCGTCGCCAGTCCATCAATACCTTTTCTCAGATCAACTGTGCCGCAGGCAAGAACAACGCGGCGAATACCAGCTGCATCTTCAAGCATGTGACACCTCCTGGAGAATCCGACGCAGAAGAGCATCAGAGATTTCATTAGAAATATCAATCTGCAACGCTGCAGTACGAATTGTTGCAACCGGTTTGCTGGAAACCATGTGTGTATTCGCTTCCGTAGAAACAGAGCATGGAATTTCAACAAAAGTCACTTCTGACTTCTCTGTCACAGCTGGAACCGAAGTATTTCCCTTCATTTCTTCATAAGCCTCTTTTCGAAATCGTCTCTGCCAGTGATAGTAGCTTTGCTCGCAAATACCATTTTCATCCATCCAGCGTTTTGCTGACTGACCTGCTGGTCTCTGACCACAGGCCTGAATAATCTTTTTCCAGTACGCTGCACGGACTTCATGAGTGCATTGATCCATAGTCTTTAGTCCTCCTTGAAAAAATCTATTGTTTTTCTCAAGTATGCACTAAAAATGGATTTCGCGAAAGGCGGGTGGTTTGACCTTTACTTAAATGAAAATGTAACAGCTGTTTTAAAAAGCAGTATGTGGGATCTGGCAACCTGTGCTGACGGAGAACCGAATGTGGTTCCTGTTGCTTTTAAAGATGTAACAGAAGACGGAAAGTTAGTAGTCGGTGATGTATTTTTAGAGACCACTTTAAACAATCTGAAAGCAGACAACGGCCAGATTGCCATCTCTGCTTACGATGCAAAAACCCTGGAAGGCTATCAGATCAAGGGAACTGCTGAATACGTAACAGAAGGTACTGTAGTTGATACTTTCAAAGCCATGGTAGAAAAAATGTTCAACGGCGCAGCTACTGCCAAAGGTGCACTGATCATCACTCCAAAGAAAGTGATCGTTACCACTCCAGGTGCTGAAAATAAAAAAGTGCTGTAACAAATTCAGGGAGATGAACCATATCCGGTCCATCTCCCTGTTGTTATCACCTCTTATATGTTTTCATTATCCTTTTAATACTTTGTGGACCATTTCAATGGTTTCACCAGTTTCCTGTGCGATATCTTCTTCTGTTTTTCCAGAAAGATACAGACGGAATATCATTCCGGCCTGTTCTATTCCCTGCTCTATTCCAATCTTTTTGCCACGTTCTATCCCAATCTGCTTGCCTTGCTCTATGCCAATCTGCTTGCCTTGCTCTATGCCAATCTGCTTGCCTTGCTCTATGCCAATCTGCTTGCCTTGCTCTATGCCAATCTGCTTGCCTTGCTCTATGCCAATCTGCTTGCCTTGCTCTATGCCAATCTGTTTGCCCTGCTCCATTCCAAGTTTCATGCACTCTTCTTTAAACATCCGTTTTACTTTTTCTTCATCGTATTCATAAATGCTCACTTTAACCACCTCCGCTCGGTTTTTGCTCAGGAACTCTGCAAGGATTCCTCTTTGGATGCAGTCTTCTACTGCTTCGTTTACTGCCTGTGACAAGGGCAGTTTCTTTTTCAGCCGTTTTCGGACTTCGCTTACGAACTGAGCATAGTCATTCAGCTGTCTGCAGCGTTCCATTAATATTTTATTGTAACCTATGTTCACATTCAACACCAATGTTTCCAACTCCAGGCTTACGTGTTCTGCTTTTTTGGCATAAAGACTGGACAGTTTCAAAACTTCTCTTTCCTGCATGTTCTCCTGGCCATTATAAAATACCACAAATTTGGGTTCCGGGATCTGCGCTGGAACACTTCCATACAGGAACATATCTTTTGTCAGTTCTGAATAAACATCCGATACGTAAAACAGATTTCGCAGGGGAAGATTGGGGTTTTTCGTTGACTGGTTGCAGATTTCGGCTCAACGGTGTGAGCTTTTCGTTTGAACCGGTGTGACCATAAC
>CAVDQU010000183.1:0-4779 GCA_963611035.1 Agathobaculum sp. | reverse complement strand
TGGATCCACCATATGCTGATTTGAATAAGAAAGCGCTTATGCAAGCAAGCTTGCAGCACACTTCCTTATCCAAACCAGCGCATGGCTGAACTGCAACGCATTTTCTGGTCGTTTCCGTGCCTTTTATTGTAACAGAAAATAAAGTCTGTGGCAACGCAAACAGCCTGAAGTTCATCGTTTTTGCGACTTTCTTCAGGCTTTCCAATTGCAGTTTATACTTTTTTTACTTCTTTGCCACTTCTATAATTCAGGCAGCTGATCTGCCTCTGCCAGGTCTAACACTTCCATGGCTATCTTTTTTTCTTTTCCTGGATAAGCTATTTTTATCAGACTCTCTGCTTTTCCCAGGATCTGTTCCCTGGCGAGAGGGGAATCAGCGCTTCCAGCGGGATCTTTCACCTCTGTTTCAAGAACACGTCCATTGTTCAGGATCACCTTTACAGAGCAGCCCCAGTGCGCCGGATATTCTGCAGTAAACCGTTCATCCGCTGTTACATGGATCTTTTCTATCAGTTCTTTTACCCTTTTATCGTCTACAACCGACTGCTTAAATTCTTCTCCTGTAACTTCTCCATAAATAAGAGCTGCCGCTGTACAAAAAGGCGTAGAAAACTTTGCGTCCATAGTATTTTTCGGGTGAAGGCAGCCATCACTGACTGCGCACTGCTTATATCCTACTTCATAGGTCCCAATCTCAATCTTTTTGACCACTTCGGCCGGATCTTCAGACTCTTCCATTATCATTTTTCTAAGTCTTAAAGAACCATCTATAGCACAATGGGCACTTCGGCAGCAGGGATATGGCTTCATGTCCATATGAAGGATCTCCCATTTAATACCAAGACCTTCACTGATTTTTCCTATATCGCCTGCATCCGACATAGCTGCCAGCAAGCCACCGTCCTCTGCCTCCAGGATATGTTCCGGCCCGGTCATCCCGGTCTTTGCTAAAAATGCAGCATCCAGACCATTTACGGCGGCTCTGGCTGGATGGAGCACCTTGCAGGTGCTTCCATCTCCTAAAAATGCCCATCTGCCAAAGCTTTGGGTTCCTGCCATTCCAAGGGCAGATACTATTTTCTCTGCATTCAGTCCCAGAAGTTTCCCACAGGCTGCCGCACAACCGAAGCCACCGCAGGTTGCAGTTGCATGCCAGCCTTTCTTTCTATGACTTGTTACTCCTAATGCCATACCGATGCGGCTGACTGTTTCATAACCGCACACCACAGCTGTAAGAAATTCCTTTCCGGAAGCATGGACATACTTTGCGCAGCTCCACGCAGCCGGGATCAGGCTGGCACTTCCATGAGTCTTTGATGCCGGATGTACATCATCCAACTCCAGAGTATGTGCCAGCATAGCATTGATAAAAGCTGCTGTAGATATATCTGTTTCTTCTCCACTACCCCAGATCTTACAGCCTGTTCCATTATTTCTTTCCAGATAAGAGGCTTTTACTTTCTTTAGCTGTGGATCGTTCACAGCTCCCAAAGCAGCACTGAGCAGATCCAGAACCCGGAAAGATACTGTGGTTTTTACTTCTTTCGGCAGGTCATCCCAGCTGAGTGTTTCTATAAACTCCGCCAGTTTACGCATCTCACTTTTCTCCATAAAACGCTCCTTCTCTCTTTCACATGCTCCTTGGTTTTTTGTTTATTATTTCTCTTCTTTATAAAAGTTGATCAGAGAACCTGCAAGAAGTACCTTCTTTTCTGCTTCTGTTACATTTTTAAGTTCCAGTTCCATTGGTCTGGTACTTCCATCTGTTCCGATCACAGTGGCAGTTACTTTTGCTGCTCCTTCTTCCACTGCCTTACGGATACCTGGAAGATATACATACTCGCCTGGCTCCAGGTTGATCTCCTTATCCGGGTTGGTAAATGGCAGAATGCCCCAGTTTACGCAGTTGCTGCGGTAGCGCTTGGTCGCATATTCAATACAGATATTTGCAAGCCCGCCAAGAACCTTCTGGCAGCTGGCTGCATACTCTCTTGCAGAACCATCACCTGGACGCTTTGCATAGAGGACAGATCCGATTCCTGTGGTCTTCATCAGTTTCTCTGTATCTGCTGTTACTCCTGCTGCCTTTAATACTTCATAAACTTCTGCTGTCTTTTTTGCATCCCCATTTCTTCTGGCTGTTTCATATTCCTGAATTGCTTTTGCATTTCCCACATAATGAGGGTCCTTGCGGATCAGTGTAAATTCAGAGATCTTATATGGATTAGAACGATAGGACGCAGTTTCACCGGAAGGGATCAGTTCATCAGTTGTGGTAACCTCATCACGGATCACACTTGCCACCTTAAGCAGTAAGTTATCTGTAAGAGCAACCATCTTTGGCCAGTCCTTAATAGATGGTCCGTAAACGATCTCTGTTTCAGGCTTTGGATTTTTATAACCATTGTATACAATATTTTTATAAATATCACTGTTAAAATGATACTCTGGAGTATAATATTCTACCGGCACATCTTCTGCAGAAGTCAGATAACCGCCATTAAATGCAGTTGCAGCAATAGACTTGGAATCCATAAGTGCAACAGAAGCGATCTGTCCTGTTGCCGGGTTAGAGCCTTCACGGTTCGGGAAGTTTCTGGTACTGTGGCGGATGCAGAAATCATTATTTCCAGGAGCATCAGAAGCACCAAAGCAAGGACCGCAGAAAGCAGTTTTCACTCTCACGCCATAGGTCATCAGATCATTTAATACACCGGCTTTATTTAACTCATACATGATCGGCTGGGAAGCTGGATAAATATTAAGAGGGAATGTTCCCAGTCCCTTATTTAACTTCTTTGCAATAGTATCTACTGCGCAGATATTTTCAAAAGAACCTGCTGCACAGCCGGCGATAGCACCCTGATCGACCTTGATCTTTCCATCATGGATCTTGGAAAGCAGGTCTAATTGGATATCCGGATTATTTTCAAATACACGCTTTGCCTCTTCCTCTACCATAGACAGGTATTTTTCAGGATCTGCGATCACATCTGCCAATGGATATGCATTACTTGGATGGAATGGAAGTGCGATCATAGGAACAATGGTATCCAGATTGATCTCTACAATTCCATCATAAAGAGCTGCATTTCCCGGCACCATCTTCTTATAGTCATCCGGACGGTTGTGGATCTTAAAGTACTCTTCTGTCTTTTCATCTGTGGACCATAAAGAAGAAAGGCAGGCAGATTCCGTTGTCATGGTATCAATACCATTTCTGAAATCCATAGACAGACTGCTTACACCAGGTCCAACAAATTCCAGGACTTTATTTTTAACAAAATTGTTCTTAAATACTTTTCCAATGATGCTTAAAGCCACATCCATAGGTCCCACCCATGGTTTCGGGGCACCTGTTAAAAATACAGCGATCACTTCCGGATAATCGATCTCATAATACTTTCCAAGCATAGCCTTTGCCAGTTCCGGGCCGCCTTCACCAATAGATAAAGATCCCTGTGTTCCATAGCGGGTATGGGAGTCAGATACAATGGACATATCCCCGGACTTCACGATCATTTCACGCATATACTGGTGGATGACTGCTTCATGAGGCGGTACGAAGATACCACCGGACTTTTTACAGGCTGATTCCGCATATTTATGCACATCTGTATTAATGGTGCCGCCTACTGCGCAAAGGCAGTTATGGCAGTTGGTAAATACACATGGCATTGGAAATTCCTTTAAACCGCTGGCATAAGCAGTCTGAAGGATACCTACATAGGTATTATCATAAACTCCCATGGAGTCAAACTGGATCTGTAAATGCTCCATATTATCAGAGTGATTGTGTTTCTCTAATACCTGGTAAGTCAGTGTATTTTTAAATGCCTCTTCCTGTGAAATAGTTGCTGCTTCTTCTTTTGATGCAATTCTCTTATTATCAATAATGATCTGTTTTCCACTATGTAAGGTGACCATGCTCATTCTCCTCTTCTTCTATATTTATATTAACATTCCTTAATCTGAAATTTTTCCACATGTTGTACTAACAGGTTTTCCATGCAACGCACACCGGGCTTTCCGTCGCGATCTTCCTGCCTGTATCTTTTAATGTTCCATCTTCCAGGATCTCAAAAACAGTAATAGTATCTGAAAGCTCATTTGCTGCTAAAAGTTCTGTACCTTCCGGATTTAATGTAATAAATCTGGGCTGTTCTCCATCTGTTTTGATATTCTGGATGTAAGTCATGTTTCCTGTGGTTTCGTCCAGATGATAAACAGTAATGCTGTCATGTTTTCTATTGGAAACATATAATGTATGACCATCTGGATGGATATCAATGGCACTTGCCCATCCATCTCCTGCATAATCTTCCGGCAGACTGGTAAGGAGCTGTTTTAATGCCAGCTTACCTGTTTTTTCGTCAAAATCATAGGCTGCTACCGTACTGTCTTTTTCATTTACACAGTAACAGTATTTATTTCCCGGATGAAAAACACAATGCCTTGGTTCAGCGCCGGTACGGCCTTTCTGTATAAATGTTTCTTTCAGGCTTCCCTGTTCTTCATCAATGGCAAACACGGTCAGTTTCCCAACTCCCTGCAGGCGTCCCTGGGAAGGAACGATCAGCCAGTGGCCGCTTCTGTCCTTCATGGTCTGATGAGGATGGGAAATATACCCGGGACCGCCATTTCCTGAAATAAATTCCAGGTCATAGAGTTTTCCCAGAGATCCATCTTCAAGGACCGGGATCACAGATACACTTCCTGTCTGGAGATTGGCTACATAAAGCCATTTTTCTTCTGGATCTAATGTAAGGTGCACTGGAT
>CAVDQU010000182.1:0-4820 GCA_963611035.1 Agathobaculum sp. | reverse complement strand
CTTAAAAAATAAAATTTCTCTGTTTTTCATATATGGATTAGCTTCATGGCTGAATTGTAACGCTGTAACAAAAAAATTAAAAAAAAGGTCTTGCATTTAAAGACTTTCTTTGCTAAAATAACTATCCGTGACATATAAAATCCTTGCTCCTGAAACTGAAAGCAGGGGCCAGAGACCACAAGGAGGTAAAACAAGATGAACAAGTACGAATTAACCGTTGTTCTGAATGTGAAGCTTGAAGACGAAGAGCGTGCAGCAGCAATCGAAAAGGTAAAAGGTTACATCACCCGTTTCGGTGGCACTGTGACCAACGTAGATGAGTGGGGTAAGAAGAGACTTGCTTATGAGATCCAGAAGTCTCATGAAGCATACTACTACTTCATCCAGTTTGAGTCCGATTCTGTATGCCCTAACGAAGTAGAAGCTCACGTTCGTATTATGGAACCAGTGATCAGATACTTATGCGTTAAGGTTGAGGCATAAGAAATACCCAGACCGTGAAAACGGAGTTAAAAAAGGAAGTGTGACCGTATGAACAGAGTTATCTTAATGGGCAGATTAACAAGAGATCCGGAAGTAAGATATTCACAGGGAGAGCGTTCTATGGCAATCGCCAGATACACTCTTGCAGTGGACAGAAGAGGCCGCAGAGGTCAGGATGGAAGTGACCAGACTGCAGATTTTATCAACTGTGTGGCATTTGACCGCGCAGGTGAGTTTGCAGAGAAGTATTTCCGTCAGGGCATGCGTGTGCTGGTTTCCGGAAGGCTCCAGACAGGCAGCTATGTAAACAAGGACGGTCAGAGAGTATACACCACCGAAGTCATCCTTGATGACCAGGAATTCGCAGATAGTAAGGGTGCGGCATCTGATATGAGCGGCTATGGACAGTCAGCTCCGTCTCAGAGACCGGCTCCTACCAGCGCGATTGGTGATGGGTTTATGAACATTCCGGACGGAGTTGAAGACGAAGGACTTCCGTTCAACTAGGCTCTATCAGGCCGGACATGTTCCATGGTTAATAATAAAGGAGGACAACACCAATGGCATTTAATAAAACAGACAGACCAGAGGGCGCTAAGATGAGAAGACCAGGCGGAATGCGCAGAAGAAAAAAAGTTTGCGTTTTCTGTGGCGATAAGAACGGCGTTATCGATTACAAGGACACTAACAAATTAAAGAGATACGTATCTGAGAGAGGTAAAATCCTTCCTCGTCGTATCACTGGCAACTGCGCAAAGCATCAGAGAGCTTTAACTGTAGCTATCAAGCGCGCTCGCCACATCGCACTCATGCCATATGTATGCGAATAATATTTGATTAAAATATGTAAGTATTTTGAGACTCTGCGTGAGAGATCCCGCGGGGTCTTTTTTTATGCTTCCGGATAAAAACAGGAAGTGACATTTGCATTTCAAAAAACGTCACATAAAAAGTCACATATTGTTTGAAGAGATACCCGCACGTATAATAGAATGGAAATCTGCAGTTGAAAAGTCTGCAAGAAAACAAAAGAAGTGGCGGTAACAATATGTATACAGGAAGTTATGCACCGGATATGGAGCATAGGTTTGAAGAACCGACAGAGTTTATTGAATATTTATATGGTATTCAGGAGCAGGAAGAAAGAGAAGAAATACTTTGCAAATGTATGAGCGACAGGGATTTTGTTTACTGGCTGGAAAGCTATACAAACGAGGATCCACGTTTTAAGCAATGGCAAAATAACATTAGTTTTGAGAAAGGCAGACAGTGGCTTTATATAGAGGGGCTTACAGGTCTTGAACTGGCAGATCCTTCAAAAAAATATAAACGAAGGATACAGATCTTGTGTTCCCAGACGTTTTCAAGAATGCCGGAATACTGGATCTTGCAGGATGAACATCTTGCATATTATAAACCGTTGGGAGAAGAAGGAAAAGGAATCCTGGCGCGTAAAGAGGAGCTGCGTTCTCCGGACAGATCCGATGCAGGAAAGAGCGATGGACTGGCTGTTACGGTCTTCCGGAAAATGATCGAAGAGATTGATCGTTGGATGGAAGATATAAAGGAAAATATGCCGGAAAATTATGTCCTTTATCAGGCTGGAATTTTGAAAAGCGAAGGCTATAAGATCGATTGTGACGATATGAGAGGATATTTTGTTGAGTCAAGAACAGGATCTCTGATCCCCATCGGTTATTTAAGAGAAAAAAATGATAAGAACAGTGCACAAGAGTTGGAAACAGGGATGAAAAAGGTTCATGATGCAGCTGTCAGTTATGTAAGCCGGCTTGCTGGTGATACCAAAAAGACAAAAGAAAATATGCTTAAGTTGACAGACAGCATAGTAAAAGGAGGGAAAAAACCGGGTAGATTTTTCAGCTGTCTGGCAATTCTTGAAGGCGGATATGCGGCTTATATTTGTATCCGGATGATCATCAATGGTTACTATTTCAAAAGCATTACCTATGGAGATTTTCTTACAATTCCCATAGGAATACTGGCGGTACTCTGTCTTTGGAAAGGTATATCGGCAAATATAAAATGCGGATATTGGAAACGCCTGAAAAAATGCAGGAAGGAAGCACAGCAGCAGGAAGATGTGCTGGTGGAGTTGACAAATGTATTTAAACGGGATGAGAGTAACTGGTTCGAACGGGAAAAAATCGCACAGAAACCAAACAACTTAAAGGATATCAGCTATATTACAAAAGAGAGAGATGTGATCAGTGAGAAACTGGCTAAACCCGCAAGAGTGTTGCTGTTATTTATTCTGCTGACGGGGTGCATGTGGTATAGAATATATTCTATACCCGGCTGGACGGAACGTATGTTGACGGGAATTATAAAAATTGCAGAGAAAAAGGAAGCAACGAAAGAAGCGGAGGAGGATGCGATACAGTTGGAGGATGAATCTTCGGTGGATCTGACAAATCTCACTTATTTTCGTCCGGATCAGGCAGAGGCAAGCAGCACGTTACAGTCTTCTACTGGCATTTATTATGGGCCTGAAAATCTGATTGACGGGGATATTGCTACATCCTGGCAGGAAGGTGTCGAAGGCTATGGCGAGGGGGAAGCGATCCGCTTTTCGTTTGCGGAGGCAAAAAAGATTAAGACCATCGGCATCTATGCCGGAAGCTGGACGAACAGCGAACGGTATTCTGCGAATGGACGGCCAAAAGAGCTGACGCTTGTATTTTCAAAGGAAGGTACAGACATCAGATCAGATACATTTACATTAAACGATGAGATGAAGGAACAGTTTGCTGTTTTAAATGAAGCTGTTGAATGTGATGCAGTTTATATGCGGATTGATTCTGCTTATGAAGGAGGAGAATACCAGGATACAGTTATATCTGAGGTGGAACTATATGTAAATGAATAATGCGCATCTAAACAGGCCCTGCATGAGAAATTCATGCAGGGCCTATGACTTGTGAAAGGATATGCTAAACTTTTAAACGGTCAATGCAATTTCGTATAACGGTTAAAGTTTCTTCTTTGGAACAGATGAGAGAAGAATTTTGAAGGTACTGGAAAAAGTCATCGAAAGTTTCAAGCAAAGTACGTTCTGTGATCCGCAAACAACTATAGCAACTGCTGTCTCCTGAAAAACATCCGAAATCCAGAGAAAAATCCGGATGGAAAAGACAGATCAGGTTTTTGGATACAGGAAATACAAGAGGATTTAACATACAGTAAGTATGTTGATTTGTGATAATGTCCTGATACAAGTTTTCAAGGATGGTGATCCGGTTTCGCACGGAGAACGGAAGGGTATATTTTTCCGGCAGATCACTGATCAGACCGGTCTGGGCAAAATCGATCAGACCGGATTTGCTGAATATGGATATGTGAGAGCTCAGTTTTCTAAGCTGTTGTGCTCTTGACAATACCATTTTAGCTAAGACGTCGGCATTCTTTACTCCCGGACGGATCTGAGACTGAATGATTTTATCTGTTAGATAAGTAGTCAGACAAGGCTGAAATTCCAATGTATAGAATGGAAGGTCATTCAGATCCATCTCCATCAGATGAAGGATAACATTCTGCGGATCACGGAAAGTGGTTGTAAATGACATCGAATTTACCAGTGTGGCATTAAAATGATTTTCTATGTGTATAATTGTTTCGGATGCAGTCAGACAAAGAGCAGTATTGAAATCGGAAGAGAGCATCACAACAAGGTCCGAAAACAATACATAGTAGGGAAAAGCGATCTGGCGACAATCCGTTTCGGATGGATCATTTTTGTAGTAATAATACAGCTGATAATTTAAATTTGTAATTGGCAGGAACGGAATGATATTTTCTAATAGCTGAAGGTTAAAAATAGGAGATCCGATTTGCTCTTCCGAACGCAAAAAACAGGTAAGCTGCTGGAGTTTGACAGAATGACTGCACAGCAAATCCAGACTTTCTGAGATAAGACTGCCAAAAAGAGGGTTGTTGGCAGGCGCATTGATCCGAATGCAGGGAGAAATCTGGTTGCTTTCTTTTTGAATCATCTGAGAGAGAAAATTGTGGATCGAAAAAACACCATGCAGCAAGGCAGAATCATGGGTGTTTAAAACGTCAAAGCTGCCTGTGCTTTGACACAACGTTTCTGACGCAGGTCTAATGGGAATGTCAGGTATTCTCTCCAGTAATTTTCGTACGTAAGTTCTTCTTTCAAAAATATCATTACCTACCAGGCAGGCATCGAAGGCTTTTGAAAGCTGTGCTTTTTCAAAAGGGGTTAATTTTAGAAAAGGTAGGATCTTATTGTAAAACTTATCCGATGGTTTGCGTTCACCGGAGAGTATTTTCTGCAAAGTTGTCCGGTTGATGGAAGC
>CAVDQU010000181.1:0-4879 GCA_963611035.1 Agathobaculum sp. | reverse complement strand
GCGAGAATGCTACGGATGAATACAAGATTTCTGTAGAGATGAAAGCGGTAAACAACAGATACCTGGACTTAAGCATCAAGATGCCGAAGAAATTCAATTATTTTGAGGCTGCGATCCGTACCCTTTTAAAGAAGTACATCCAGAGAGGTAAAGTGGATCTTTTTATCAATTATGAAGATTATACAGAGGGCAATCTGTGCCTGAAGTACAACAGAGTCCTGGCCGGGGAATATATGGATTATTTCAAAAAGATGGAAGAGGAGTTTGGTATTCGGAATGATATCCAGGTATCCGCTCTTTCCAGATGCCCGGAAGTCCTGACCATGGAACAGGTTCCAGATGATGAGGAATATCTCTGGGAGATCCTTTCTGCTGCTTTGGAAGAAGCTGCAAAGAAATTTGTTGCTTCCAGAGAGGTAGAAGGAAATCATTTAAAAGAAGACCTTTTAGGCAAGCTGGATTATATGACAGAACTGGTAGGCTTTATTGAAGAACGTGCTCCTGTTATCTTAAAGGAATACAGACAGAAGTTAGAAGATAAGGTAAAAGAACTGTTAAACGGCACCCCTATGGACGAAGGCCGTATTGCAGCAGAGGTTGTGATCTATGCAGACAAGATCTGTGTGGATGAGGAGACCGTCCGTTTGAGAAGCCATATTGAAAATACAAGAAGAGAACTTTTATCCGGCGAAAGCGTAGGACGCAAGCTGGATTTCATTGCCCAGGAGATGAACAGAGAGGCAAATACCATTCTCTCCAAGTCAAGTGACCTTGCTATTTCAGACAAAGCTATTGCTTTAAAGACAGAGATTGAAAAAGTAAGAGAACAGATCCAGAATATCGAATAAAGAATTTGACTGAATATAAATGGCAGGCGTTTTATGGACCATCAGGGAATTTTAGTCGTTGTATCCGGCTTTTCCGGTGCAGGCAAAGGAACTTTGATGAAAGAACTGTTAAAGCGGTATGACAATTATGCTCTGTCTATATCCGCGACTACCAGAGCTCCCAGAGAAGGGGAGACAGACGGAAAAGAGTACTTTTTCGTTTCAAAAGAACAGTTTGAAAAGATGCGGGATGAGCAGAAGCTGATCGAGTATGCCCAGTATGTAAATCATTACTATGGTACACCAAAGGAATATGTAGAGCAGAAAATGGCAGAAGGAAAAGATGTGATCTTAGAGATCGAGATCCAGGGAGCTTTAAAAGTGAAAAAGCGTTTCCCGGATGCCCTGCTGTTATTTGTGACTCCCCCAAGCGCAGAAGAGCTTCGTAAGCGTTTGGTAGGAAGAGGTACAGAGACCTTAGAGGTGATCAATGCCAGACTGGCCCGTGCGGCAGAGGAAGCTTCTGGTATGGAAGCTTATGATTATCTGCTGATCAATGATGATCTGGACCGCTGCGTAGAAGAGATGCACAACCTGATCCAGCTGCAGCACAGAAAAACCTGCTATCACCTGGACTTCTTAAGCAAGATGCGGGAAGACCTGTATCATTTAGATGACCTGAAATAATAAATAAAAACTTTAAAATAAAATCCACATTGAAAGGGGAATGTAATATGTTACATCCATCATACACAGATCTGATCAACGTTGTAAACAAAGATATTGAACCAGGTGAGCAGCCTGTAGTTCAGAGCCGTTACTCCATCGTTATTGCAGCTTCCAAGCGTGCAAGACAGCTGATCGCAGGAGATGACGCTATGGTTGCCGGAGCAGCAGGAAAGAAACCTCTGTCCATCGCCATTGACGAACTGTATCAGCAGAAGGTAAAGATCCTTCCAGAAGAGGAACCATCCGCTGAGGAAGAACTGGATACAACCGAAGAACAGGCATAAGACGTTAGGAAAAAGCCGTCTGCTGCATCAAAGCACCGCCGGGACAGCCCAGGGGCGCAGGGTGCAAAAGATGGCTTTTTCTTGTAATAGAATAAAGAAAACAACAAAAGATTTAATTTAGGAGCAGAATTTATTATATGGAAAAAATCAAGTTATTTTGTGTATCTTTAGGTTGCGATAAAAACCTGGTAGATACAGAGAAGATGTTAGGCGTAGCAGGCGGACTGGGCGTGACCTTTACCGATGATGAGACAGAGGCAGATGCCATTCTGATCAATACCTGCTGTTTTATCGGCGATGCCAAGGAAGAAAGCGTCAACACCATCTTAGATATGGCACGCTATAAAGAAGAAGGCAAATGCCGCGCCCTGATCGTTGCAGGATGTCTGGCACAGCGCTACAAACAGGAGATCATCGATGAGATCCCGGAAGTAGACGCTATTTTAGGAACTACCTCTTATGAAGAGATCGGAAATGTGCTGACCCGTCTGTTTGGTGAGAAGGAAGAAGAAAAGAAAGACGAACATATTTCCTGTTTCCATGACTTAAAAGAACTGCCGGAGCAGGCAAAAAAACGTGTAATGACCACGGGCGGACATTATGCGTTCTTAAAGATCGCAGAAGGCTGCGACAAGCGCTGTACTTACTGCATCATCCCATATTTAAGAGGACCTTACCGCAGCGTGCCTATGGAGCAGCTGTTGGCAGAGGCAAGAGAACTGGCTGACAATGGAGTAAGGGAGCTGATCCTGGTTGCTCAGGAGACCACTCTTTACGGAAAAGACCTGTACGGTGAAAAGAGTCTTCCGAAGCTTCTTCACGAACTGGCCCAGATCCCGGGGATCTACTGGATCCGTATCCAGTACTGTTATCCGGAGGAGATTACTGATGAACTGATCCAGGCCATCAAGTCAGAAGAAAAGGTATGTCATTACCTGGATATCCCGATCCAGCATGCCAGCGACCGTATTTTAAGACGTATGGGCAGACGTACCCATAAAGAGGAATTAAAGGAGCGCATCGGCGCCCTTCGCCGCGAGATCCCGGATATTGCCCTTCGTACTACCTTTATCTGCGGTTTCCCTGGAGAGATGAAAGAAGACCACGAAGAATTAATGGAATTTGTAGATGAAATGGAATTTGAACGTCTGGGTGTATTTACCTATTCTGCTGAAGAAGATACACCGGCTTATTCCTATCCAGATCAGATCCCTGAGGAAGTAAAAGAAGAGCGTCGTGCAGAGGTAATGGAGCTGCAGCAGGAGATCGCTTTTGAACACTGCGAAAACATGGTAGGAAAAGTCCTGGATGTTATGATCGAAGGAAAAGTAGCCGATGAACCTGCATATGTAGGCCGTACTTATATGGATGCACCAAATGTAGACGGACTTATTTTTGTAAATGCAGATGAAATGCTTATGTCTGGTGATTTTGTAAGAGTAAAAGTAACCGGTGCCAATGAATACGATCTGATCGGGGAGGTATATCATGAATCTGCCGAATAAATTAACTGTTATGCGTGTGATCCTGATCCCATTTTTTGTAGCAGCTCTTTTATATGACAATGGAAGCAGCCAGACCATGCGTGTTGTTGCAAATGTGATCTTTGTGGTAGCCAGCCTTACGGACCTGTTTGACGGAAAGATCGCCCGCAAGTATAATCTGGTCACCAATTTTGGAAAGTTTATGGATCCTTTGGCTGACAAATTGTTAGTATGCTCTGCACTTATCTGCCTGATCCAGTTAGGACAGCTGCCTGCATGGGTGGTCATTATCATCATCAGCCGTGAATTTATCATCAGCGGTTTCCGTCTGGTAGCAGCAGACAACGGTATTGTGATCGCAGCAAGCTACTGGGGCAAGTTTAAAACTACCTTCCAGATGATCGCAGTGATCCTTATGATATTCAATATTCCAGCATTAAAGACAGTGACCATGATCATACTGGCTATCGCAGTGGTGCTTACTGTGATCTCACTGGTAGATTATGTGGCGAAAAATATTCAGGTGCTTACAAAGGGAGGCATGTAAAACATGACAGCAGAACTGATCAGTGTGGGAACCGAGATCTTAATGGGAAACATTTTAAACAGCAATGCCAGATATCTGGCGGAAAAATGTGCCTCATTGGGATTGGATATGTATTATCAGGTAACAGTAGGCGATAATTATGACAGAATGATGTCTGTTGTGAAAACAGCGCTGGACCGCTCGGATATTATTATCGTTACCGGGGGACTCGGGCCTACAGAGGATGACCTGACAAAAGAGGTGTGTGCAGATGTCATGGGAATGGAACTGGAAGAAGATCCTCATACCAGAGCCTGTTTAGAAGCTTATTTTAAAAATAATATCTACAAAGAAATCCCAGAGAACAACTGGAAAATGGTAACGGTTCCCCGCGGATCCATTGTGCTGGACAACCCGAATGGCATGGCACCGGGACTTATTATGGAAAAAAATGGAAAAACTGCCATTTTACTTCCCGGACCACCAAATGAACTGTACCCGCTATTTGAAGGACAGGTATTTCCTTATCTGGAAAAGAGACAGAATTCCCAGCTGGTCTCCCATATGGTAAAGATCTGCGGATATGGGGAAAGCCAGGTGGAAGATAAGATATTAGACCTGATCGATAAACAGACCAATCCTACCATTGCGACCTATGCAAAGACAGCAGAGGTGCAGGTACGTCTCACTGCTAAAGCTGCTACCAGAGAAGAAGGAGAAGCATTGATCGCCCCTGTAATGGCAGAATTGTTTAACCGTTTTGGCGACTGCATCTTTACTACAGAGGAAGATGTGACTCTGGAAATGGCAGTAGTGGATCTTTTACAGAAAAAGCACCTGACCATGGCAACGGCTGAGTCCTGTACCGGCGGAATGATCGCAGCCCGTCTTGTAAATGTTTCTGGCGTTTCTGATGTGTTTATGCAGGGAATGGTCACATACTCCAATGAAGCAAAAGTCCGCCTTTTAGGCGTAAGAGAGGAAACTCTGGCAGCTCATGGGGCAGTGAGCCGTGACACAGCACTGGAA
>CAVDQU010000180.1:0-4912 GCA_963611035.1 Agathobaculum sp. | reverse complement strand
CCAGGGATATGAGGCTCTGATCAAGGATTCGGATCACAGTCCAAAGCTGGAACTGGAAAATATCAACCGCCTTTTTACCCAGAAAGTGGACGGCATTTTGTTTAGCGCTATTTCTCTTACGGAAGAACATAGGCAGCTTCTTATGGATTCGCCGGTGCCGGTAGTGGTTCTTGCACAGAATTTTGAAGAGGGCATTACGGTCACTATGGACGATTATGCGGCAGGAAAGACCATGGGAAGTTTCATGGGAAGCAGGGTCCATGGAAAGATCGCTTATTTAGGCGTAGATGAAGAAGATGAAGCAGTAGGTGTGTTCCGCCGTCAGGGAGTTCTTGAGGGAATCAAAGAAAGTGGCTCACAGGTCATGGATATAGAAACAGGAGATTACAGCTATATAAGCGGTCAGGAAATGATGGAAAAGGTTCTTAAAAAAGGGATTCCTGACGGCGTGATCTGCGCTACGGACCGGCTGGCTTTTGGGGCATACCGGGTATTGCAGAAACATGGCATCTCTATTCCAGAGCAGGTGTCAGTGGCAGGTTTTGGCGGCTATGATGAAAGTGAGCTTTTATCGCCGGAACTTACGACACTGCGCTTTGATTCCTATGGCCTGGGATATCTGGGAGCGGAGACTCTTCTTAAGATGATAAAAGGGGAACCGGTGCCAAAAAAACAGATCGTTGGATATGAAATGATACCTGGAAAAAGTGTGAGAGATGGGAATGCAGCAAAATAAATCAGGAAATATATAGGTCGAAATTAAAGGTCAAAAGGCAGAAAAAGCAAGGAAAAGAAGCAAAAAGGTCGATTTTGTGCAAAGTGCATAAATTTGACCTTTATTTTTTTACATTTAATAATGGGACCGGTACCAAAAATAACATTGACATCAAACACAAAAAGGTATATGATACAACTATGGAACCGGTACCAAACATAAATAGGGGAGATAGTTACAATAGAGGCAGTACAACAAGGTTTGGTACCGGAAGCACCACAAACTGTGGTCATATGTTACAATAAGTAAGCATGATGTGAAAAGAAAGGGAAGGTAAAAATGGATTACGCAAAAATTGCAGAACAGGTAATTCAGTATGTGGGCGGTAAGAAAAATATCAAGTCCGTAGCTCATTGCGCTACCAGGCTTCGTTTCCAGCTTCGGGATAATTCCTTAAGAAATGAAGAAGCGTTAAGCGATGTGGAAGGAGTAAAGGGAGTATTCCTTACACAGTCACAGTTTCAGATCATTTTCGGTTCCGGTACAGTGAATCTGGTATGTGCAGAAGTTCAGAAACAGTTAGGTACATTGGAAGAACAGGTATCAGACGAGAAAGAAGAGAAGAGTGGCAACGCTATCCAGCGTTTTATCAAAATGCTCAGTGACATTTTCGTTCCTATCATTCCGGCAATCGTTGCAGGCGGCCTTTTAATGGGCCTTAACAACGTGCTGACATCCCCTTTAATAAATGGGAGCAGTGTCATTGAGCTTTATCCCCAGTGGGCGGGTCTGGCTACAGCGGTAAATACCTTTGCAAGTGCGCCGTTTACATTTTTGCCTGTACTTATTGGCTTCAGCGCAACAAAGAAGTTTGGCGGAAATGCTTTCTTAGGTGCAGCCATGGGTATGATCATGGTACATCCGGATCTTTTAAATGCATACCAGATCGGTATTTCAGATCCGCCTGTATGGAATATCCTGGGACTGAATGTGGCAGCCATTGGCTATCAGGGAACCGTTCTTCCTGTATTAGCAGTTTCATGGATCTTGGCTAATATCGAAAAGCGTCTGCGCAAGGTAACACCTTCCTGGCTGGATAACCTGACAACACCGTTACTTTCTATCCTTGTAACATCTTTCCTTACTTTTATTTTTGTAGGACCTGTATTAAGAGAAGCAGGAAATCTTCTGGCAGCAGGTATTACATGGCTTTACAATACACTTGGCTTTGTAGGCGGTGCTATTTTTGGTCTTACCTATGCACCCATCACCATGACAGGTATGCATCACAGCTTTATCGCCATTGAAACACAGCTGTTAGCAGACAGCGCTCATACAGGCGGAAGCTTTATCTTTTCCACAGCCAGTATGAACAATGTAGCTCAGGGTGCAGCAGTTCTGGCAGTGCTGATGCTTACGAAAAATGATAAATTAAAATCCATTTGTTCTGCGTCTGGTGTATCTGCACTGTTAGGTATCACAGAACCGGCTATGTTTGGTGTGACTTTAAAACTGAAATATCCATTTTATGCAGCAATTATTGGTTCTGGTGTAGGAAGTGCCTATCTTGCATGGACCAGAACACTGGCTCAGGCATTAGGAGCAGCAGGACTTCCAGGATTTATCTCCATGAAGCCGGAAGATTATGGTCATTTTGCAATCGGCCTGGTACTTTCCATGGCGGTATCCTTTGGATTGACTGTTGTTTTCTGGAAAAAAATGGGAATTGAGAAAGGTTTGGAGACTGCAGGAGCAGATGCTAAAGTTGTAAATGCAGAAGAAGAAATCAAACCAGAAGTAACTGCAACAGAACCGGCAGAGACTGCAGAACCAGCACCAGAAGCACAGGCAGCACAGGATATTACCTTCACATCCCCCATGAAAGGAAAAGTCCTTCCTGTAACAGAGTCAGCAGATGAAATGTTTGCATCTAAAATGTTAGGCGACGGCATTGCAGTAGATCCAACGGACGGCACTGTATACGCTCCATGTGATGGCACTGTATCCTTATTATTCCCTACAAAACATGCAGTTGGTATCAAATCAGCCGATGGCGTAGAACTTCTGATCCATGTAGGCATCAACACTGTACAGTTAGATGGCGAAGGCTTTGAGGCATTTGTGGCCCAGGGAGATACGGTAAAGAAAGGGGATAAGCTTTTAAAGGCAGATCTGGACTTTATCCGCAAAAAAGAACTGAACCCACAGACTATGATGATCTTTCCGGAAGCAGTGAACCTGGATATCACCCCACTTTCCAGTGAAAATGCAGATGAGAATACAGTGGCAGCGAAAGTAACAAGAAAGTAAGACATGGACATAACGTGCCAGAGCATCTGGGCAGGATCATGCAGTTGGCAGCAGCAGGAGGCATCCCTTGAAAAAATATGAGAAAGTATTTCAAAAAGACTATGAAACATGGTATGAGGAAAACGAAGCATACAGAAAACAGGTAGCAGCAGATCCGGACCGTCTGAAGTTTCATCTGATGCCGGAAACCGGCTGGATGAATGATCCCAATGGTCTCTGCCAGTTTAAGGGAGAATATCACATTTATTACCAGTATACTCCTTTTGAACCCACAGGTGAGATAAAACTGTGGGGACATTATAAAACAAAGGATTTTATCACCTATGACCAGTGTGAGCCGGTCTTATTTCCGGACAGTGATGAGGACGCCCACGGCGTATATTCCGGTTCGGCCTTTTGTGAAAATGGGAAGATCAACTTCTTCTATACAGGAAATGTGAAATTGTTTGACCGTCCAGATTATGATTACATCAACAGCGGAAGAGTTAGCAACACCATGTATGTGACCAGCGAAGACGGCATGCATTTTTCGCCTAAGAAGCGTCTCATGACCAACAGCGATTATCCGGCTGATATCAGTGCCCATGTAAGGGATCCGAAGATCATTAAACGGGAAGATGGTTACTATATGGTCCTGGGAGCAAGAGATAAAGACAGTAAGGGACTGGTGCTGGTATACCGCTCTGATGATCTGACGAGTTGGAACTATCATGGACGGATCACTACGGAAAATGCTTTTGGCTATATGTGGGAGTGCCCGGACCTTTTTGAGCTGGACGGTCAACTGTGCCTGATCTGCTGTCCTCAGGGAGTGGAAGAGAAGGGATATGATTACTGGAATGTACATCAGTGTGTATTTATCCCATTGGATTATGATTTTAAACCGGGAACCTGGGTGTTAAGATCCACGGATCATATCCAGATGGTGGACAGAGGTTTTGATCTTTATGCTCCCCAGACCTTTAAGGACCAGCAGGGAAGACGGATCTTTATAGGCTGGATGGGTATACCAGATGCCGAATATACCAATCCTACAGTGGAAAAAGGCTGGCAGCATGCAGTGACCATACCGAGACAGCTTCATGTAAGGGATGGAAAACTGTATCAGGAACCACTGCAGGAACTGGAAAAACTTTGCAGCAACGGTCAGGTGTTTTCTAAAGAAGAATTTCAGGACCAGGAGCTTCCGGAATGTGTCAAGGTACAGATCAGCTTTAAAGATTGTAAAAATATGGAGTTTTATATAAGTGATGAAGTAAAACTGACCTATAGGGATCAGATTTTGACGCTGGATCTGGGAAATTGCGGAAGCGGCAGGAGCATCCGCAAGGCACCGGCAGATGAACTGACAGATATTACTCTGTTTGCGGACACGTCTTCTTTGGAGCTGTTTATAAATAAAGGAAGCCAGGTATTTACTACCCGTGTATACGGCAGAGGGAAAAAGGCGTCACTGATCGGTCTGTGTAATGCGAAAATCCAGGTATATGAAATGTCAGGTTATGAATACGACCGCATCTGACGTCGATACTGAAGGGGTGTACGAGAAGTAGTTTTGCGAAAGATCCGTTCAAAATAGGAAAGATTTACAAAACCGGATTCAATGGCAATATCCGTCATAGAGAGCTCAGTTTCTTTCAGAAGAAGCTGGGCTTTTTTGATGCGGCAGATATTCTGATATTCTGAAATGGTAAAGCCGGTAACTTTGCGAAAAATTCGGGTGAGATAAGAACGGCTGATGAAAAAATGAGCAGCGATCCGGTCTATACTGGTTTTCTCTTTATAATGATTTTGAAGATAAATAGCAATATCATGTACCTGTTGATACATACCGGTGCGCACCAGATTGCTTTGAAATCCTTCTTTCCAGCCGGATTCTTCTTTGAC
>CAVDQU010000179.1:0-4972 GCA_963611035.1 Agathobaculum sp. | reverse complement strand
GGCTACCGCACCCTTACCAGCAAGGCGCCTATTACAGAGACGCTGGCTGCAGCGCTGATCATGCTGACACCGTGGAATAAGGACCGTATTCTGGTAGATCCATTCTGTGGAAGCGGTACATTTCCTATTGAGGCAGCTATGATGGCAGCTAATATGGCACCAGGTATGAATCGTTCCTTCTTATCAGAGGACTGGAAGAATATCATTAAGAGAAAATGCTGGTATGATGCCATGGACGAAGCAAATGACCTGCTGGATGATACGGTAAAAGTAGATATCCAGGGCTATGACATTGACGGGGATATTGTGAAAGCGGCCAGAGCCAACGCCCAGTCTGCAGGTGTGGACCACATGATCCATTTCCAGCAGCGTCCGGTAAGTGCTCTCAGCCACCCGAAGAAATATGGTTTTATCATTTCCAACCCGCCTTATGGTGAGCGTATTGAAGAGAAAAAGAACCTTCCGGCTCTGTATACAGAGATCGGCGAGCGTTTTGCGGCATTAGATGCCTGGTCCATGTATCTGATCACCTCCTATGAGGATGCGGAAAAATACATTGGCCGTAAGGCAGACAAGAACCGCAAGATATACAATGGTATGTTAAAAACCTATTTCTATCAGTTCATGGGTCCCAGACCGCCAAAACGCAGTCAGGAGAACCGAAACGTTGATTAAAAAAAGAATAAAATTGCAATTAAAGAAAGCCGTTTCCATGTTTATGGGAGCGGCTTTGCCTGGAATAATGTGTACGGCGCTTTTGACAGTTGGACTTACAGGCTGCGGAAGCGTTTCAACAAAACCGGCTAAAGATCAGACGGGAGAAAGTATGCAGCAGGAGCAGGTGAAAGAAAGCGGAGGTCCTGCTTCTGATCAGGAGGAAGATCCTCAGATGACGGAAGAAACAGGACGCGACCAGGAAACCGGGGCAGAGGATACTGGCGGCAAAGCCGGTTCGCCGGTCATCTGGAACCGCTCACTGCCTTCGGATGTGGAATTACCTTCTTCCTATGATTACAGGGAGCATGGACGGGCGCCTAAGATCGGTAATCAGGGATCTCTTGGCACCTGCTGGGCCTTTGCTTCGCTCACTGCCCTGGAGTCTACTTTATTGCCAGATCAAACGGAAACATTTTCCGTAGATCACATGTCCATGCACAATCATTTTCTCCTGGGACAGGACGAAGGGGGGGAATATACCATGTCCATGGCTTATCTCCTTTCTTGGGAAGGACCAGTGTGGGAGTCAGAAGATCCGTATGGTGACGGCATTTCCCCCGACGGTTTAAAAGCAAGAGAACATGTCCAGGAAATACAGATTCTGCCGTCTAAGGACTACGAGGCCATTAAGATGGCGGTGTATTTAGTAGGCGGCGTGCAAAGCTCTCTGTATACATCCATGCGTGACTATGAAAGTGAGTCTGTGTATTACAATCGTGATACCAATTCCTACTGTTATATTGGCACGGAAAAGCCAAACCATGATTCTGTGATCGTTGGCTGGGATGATAATTATCCCAAAGAAAACTTCAACATGGAGTTAGAAGGCGACGGCGCTTTTATTTGCACCAACAGCTGGGGTGAAAATTTCGGGGACCAGGGGTATTTTTATGTATCCTATTATGATACCAATATCGGTGTCCATAATATTGTATACACTGGGATCGAGCCTACGGATAATTACGACAAGATCTACCAGAGCGATTTATGCGGCTGGGTAGGCCAGATCGGCTATGGAAAAGACACTGCCTGGTTTGCCAATGCCTACCGCACAGAGAAAGCGGAAGAACTGGCAGCAGCCGGTTTTTACGCAACAGGGCCGGATACAGAATACAAGATCTATGTGGCCCGTGACCTTCCTGACAGAAATGGGGAAGATGCTGCGGTCAAAGACAGATTCCGTCAGGATCATGGCCTGGAATCTGCTTTAAACAGGCGGACCCTTCTGGCAGAGGGGACTTTGGAGTATTCTGGTTATTATACAGTTCCCTTCAATGAAAAAATAGTATTGGACCAGGGGGAAAAATTTGCTATAATAGTGGAAATAAAAACGCCGGATACCGTTCACCCGGTAGCCATTGAATATGATGCTGGTGACGGCATTGCCCAGGTAACACTGGAAGACGGCGAAGGCTATTTAAGCCACAATGGCTCTCTCTGGGAGCATGTGGAAGAGACACAGAAGTGTAATCTGTGTCTGAAGGTGTATACAGATATTAAAAGGTGATAATATGGAACAGAGTACAGAAAAGAGAATTATATTTGCAACAGGAAATGCAGGAAAGATGCGGGAGATCCGCGCCATCCTTTCTGATCTGGGACTGCCGGTGCTTTCTATGAAAGAGGCAGGCGTGAGCCTGGATATTGAAGAAAATGGTAAAACATTCGCGGAAAACGCAAAAATTAAAGCAATGGCGGTATGGAAACAGACAGGCGGGATTGTTTTGGCAGATGATTCCGGCCTTGCTGTGGATTATATTGGCGGCGAGCCGGGAGTTTATTCTGCCAGATATATGGGCGAAGATACTTCTTATGAGATCAAAAACCGGAATATCATTGAGCGTTTGGCAAATGCAGAGGGAAAAGAGCGCAGCGCCCGTTTTGTCTGTAACATCACAGCTGTCTTAGAAAATGGCAGAGTGATCCAGAGAGAAGCCACCATGGAAGGCCTGATCGCAAAGGAACCTGCTGGAAATGGCGGTTTCGGTTATGATCCCATCCTGTATCTTCCAGAATTTGGAAAAACATCAGCGGAGCTTACCATGGAAGAGAAGAACCGCATCAGCCACAGAGGAAAAGCGTTAGAGGCAATGAAACAGGCCTTAAAGGAAGAGGTGGCAGGAAAATGAAAATATTGATCGTCAGCGACACCCACAGAAAAGATGAAAATCTCAAATGGGTGATCAGGAAAACAAAGCCTTTTGATATGCTGATCCATTTAGGAGATGCAGAAGGAAGCGAATACGAGATCATGAAATGGGTGGACAAAGACTGCGACCTGGAAATGATCATGGGAAATAATGATTTCTTCTCCCAGTTAGAGCGTGAAAAAGAGATCATGATCGGAAAATACAAGGTGCTTCTCACTCATGGACATTATTATAATGTATCCACAGGTCCGGCTTACTTAAAGCAGGAGGCGAGAGAGCGGGGCTTTGATATCGTTATGTTCGGTCATACCCACAGACCTTACTTTGATATTGACAAGTCCGGGGAAAAGGAGCTGATCACTTTAAATCCCGGCAGTCTTTCCTATCCCAGACAGGAAGGCCACAGACCTTCTTATATGCTGATGAAGATCAACGACAACGGGGAAGCCCGTTTTGAACAGCACTACTTATAAAGCCTGCAAAAGTTTTTGTAAAAAAGTGTTGACAAAATAATAATGGTCATATATAATTCTTTTTGTTGCGACGGGGTGTGGCTCAGCTTGGCTAGAGCGCCTGGTTTGGGACCAGGAGGTCGCAGGTTCGAATCCTGTCACCCCGACTAATACAAAAGAATAGATATATGATATGCAGGTGTAGTTCAATGGTAGAACACTAGCCTTCCAAGCTAGATACGTGGGTTCGATTCCCATCACCTGCTTTTGTTGTGCGCATTTTTAGGTTATTCCATGATGGGAATCGAACCCGGGTTCGGTCTACATTCCGTTCCGGTCGGCGCTAAACAAGCGCCACTGGCGCTTAACTCTACACTCCGTTCCGGTCGGTGCCAAACAGGTGCCACTGGCACCTGGCACCCCATCATCTGCTTTTGTTGTGCGTATTTTCTCTCATAACCCTATTGACGGTGAAAACAGAAAATAGTATACTGATACGCAGATAAGTTCTTCGGGGCAGGGTGCGATTCCCTACCGGCGGTATAGTCCGCGAACCATGTTGTATGGCCGATCCGGTGAGATTCCGGAACCGACAGTAAAGTCTGGATGAGAGAAGAAGATGCGTCTGTTAGACTTGAATGTATTTCCTTCATGGAAATGTATAAGAGCAGCAGAAAATATCAGTGATCCCCGGATAGCTTAATCGGCTATCCGTTTTTTTATGCTTTCTTATAAGCTGGTATGAAAACGCATGATTCCTCAAAAGATGAACTTACGAAAATGGGATCTTTTAGATATCTGAAAATCCCCAAAGTATATTTCAGAACAGGGAGGAACATAGTTATGGAAAGAAAATTATTAAACACGAAAAATGTAGTCCTTATGGGCATGTTTGGCGCTTTAGCTGCTGTGCTTATGCTGTTTGAAGTACCGCTGCCATTTTTAGCACCAAGCTTTTATGGCCTTGATTTTGCAGAAGTGCCAATGTTAGTGGGAACCTTTGCTTTAGGACCTGTAGCAGGTATTGTGATGCAGATTGTAAAGATCCTGATCAAGCTGATCTTAAAGCCAACTTCTACCGGTTTTGTAGGCGAATTTGCCAATGTAGTTATGAGTTGCGCCCTGATCCTTCCGGCAGGCTTTATCTACCGCTTTAAAAAGAGCAAGATCAGCGCTCTTGTGGGAATGGCAGTAGGAACTGTTCTTATGGCTGCTGCAGGCGTTGTAATGAACGCTCTGGTCATGATCCCGTTTTATTCCAACTTTATGCCTATTGATACTATTATCAAGGCTGGCACAGCTGTAAATCCAGCAGTGAGCAGCGTATGGACACTGGCTATTTTCTGTGTAGGACCATTTAACCTGGTAAAAGGTGCTTTGACTTCTATAATCACAGCTGTTATCTACAAGCGTATCAGCGTTCTCATCCATGGAGCTTCCGGTTCTTATGGAGTGAAGAAAAGCAGTTTAAAAAAAGCGTAAAATGGGCCTGAAAAACAATTTGAAAAAAAATTAAATTTTTGAAAAAAATGCTTGCATTTCCCGAATGCCTGTGGTAATATATAACACGTTGACACGGTAAGTGTGAGCGAATGAGTCTGTAGCTCAGTTGGATAGAGCAACGGCCTTCTAAGCCGTGGGTCGGGGGTTCGA
>CAVDQU010000178.1:0-5061 GCA_963611035.1 Agathobaculum sp. | reverse complement strand
CTCTTGCTCTGTATTCATTTGCAAATTCAGCACTTTCTTCATTCAGATACAGTTTAATGGAAGTACCAACTTCCTTCTTGTCGCCTTCGGTCATCTCAAAATCAATGCCGCCTTCAGACTCCCAGTGTACTGGCTTTGCATCCTTCTGGTAAGACAGGGAATTGATCTCAACCTTGTCAGCTACCATAAATGCAGAGTAGAAACCAAGACCGAAGTGACCGATGATCTGATCTTCATTTGCCTTGTCTTTGTATTTCTCCATAAAGTCCTGAACACCAGAGAATGCGATCTGGTTGATATACTTGTCAATCTCGTCTTCTGTCATACCAAGACCATTATCTTCAATGGTAATAGTCTTGTCCGTAGGATTTACGCTGACCTGGATCCTGTACTCAACTTTCTCTGGCTTTTCGTACTCTCCCATCAGCTCTAATTTCTTTAATTTCGTAATAGCATCGCAGCCATTGCTGATCAGTTCTCTGTAAAAAATGTCATGGTCGGAATACAGCCATTTTTTAATCACAGGGAAAATATTTTCACTTGTTATAGATAAACTGCCTTTCTTTGCCATAATATACGCCTCTTTCTTATTAATCTTCTTAATGATCTTATGTTTTATTAAAATCTGAATAAGCGGATCTTACTCACAACGTATATTGTAGTACGGTTAAATCTAAAAGTCAATACAAAATTAGCACTCATTTTAAATGAGTGCTAATAAGTTCTCTGATGTATAACAGTCTAAAGGCTCCGCATGGTACGGAGCCTCTAACATTTTATGGTAAAAAATCTCTTATCTTCTTGCTTCTGGACGGATTGCGAAGCTTTCTTAAAGCTGCTGTCTCGATCTGTCTGATGCGTTCTCTGGTAACTTTAAAACGCTTCCCCACCTCTTCCAAGGTCAGCGGGTGTCCGCTTTCCAGACCAAATCTTAAAACGATCACTTCTCGCTCCCTTGGATTTAAGCCCTGAAGCATCTGCTCGATCTCTTCTCTTAAAAAGACACTTTCTGCCTTTTCTTCTGTGGAAGCATTGGAATCATCTGCCACAAAATCTCCCAAGTTAGAGCCATCTTCATCACCTACCGGGGTCTCTAAGGATACGGTATCGCCGGAAGACTGCATTAATTCTGTTACACGTTTTTCAGACATTCCCACTTCTTTGCCGATTTCTTCGTTAGAAGGCTCTCTTCCCAGCTTTACAGCCAGAGTTCTCTGAGCTTTTCTGATGCGGTTTACTGCTTCTACCATGTGGACTGGCAGGCGGATGGTACGGGACTGATCTGCCAATGCTCTGGTAACGGATTGCTTCACCCACCAGGTAGCATAAGTGCTAAGACGGTATCCTTTCGTATAATCAAACTTTTCCACCGCCTTCATAAGGCCGATATTTCCCTCCTGGACCAGATCCAGAAAGCTCATGCCACGTCCTGTATAACGCTTTGCAATGCTGACTACCAGGCGGAGGTTTGCTTCTACTAACTTTTTTCCTGCCTCCGCATCTCCTTCAGATTTACGCTTTGCCAGATCCTGTTCCTGCTCCTGAGTCAGTAACGGAATAGAACCGATCTCTTTTAAATATTCACGGATGGGATCAGTGCTTGCAACACCCTCTAACAACTGTTCCTGAGTGGCTGTATTCTCTTCGCCCTCATCTGCCCCAGATGGGGTAAAATCATCATTGTCCCCGTCATCTAAGGAATCGTTATGGCTCCATCTGTATTTATCACCAAGGATACCGGAAACGGAATCATCGGAATCATCGGAATCGTCCCCATCGTCTAAAAGAAGACTGTCATCAGCAGTTTCCTCTTCTGTCAGTATCTGGATCCCTTTTTTCTCCAGTTTGGCATAAACAGATTCCATCTCCTCCGGAGTCACCTGTTCCTTTGCAAAAGCGTCCAGAACCTGTGTCATCTGAAGTTTGTTCTCATTCGCTGCCGCCAGTGTCATAAGTTCTGCCAGTTTCTGTGAAAAATTGTTCTTATCCATGCCATTTCCTCCATTGCTGCTTCATATGCAGAATCTTTGTCCTTTTACAGACATTCCTCTTTCTGCTCTTATCCTTCCGTTGCTTCTGTACATGGAATTTCGTGGGACTGTAAAAACTGTCTGACTGCCTTGTCCCACTCAAGATCCAGAGTTTTGTCCATGGTAAAAAAGTTTAGTGATGTTCCGGTGATACAGTACATTTTCCCTTCGTCGTAACGTATGTTCAGATAAAGTCCCCGGATCTGGCTTCCATCGATCCCGGCGCCTGTCCTTGCGGCAAATTTATCCGTTCCCGCTTTTGGCAGCTGCAGTACGATGCGAAAGTTTCCAGGAAGCTTTTTCCCTTTGATCAGCGAAAAACAAAAAGGCCTTAAGATTTTCCAGGTCGAAAACTCTTCTATGTGGTTTTCTTCCTGCTCTTCCTCTGTGTAATAGCCCTGCTTTACATGTCCGTCTATGGAAAAACTGTTGTAGGTGGTAATGTTTACTTCTTTTACCAGAAATGCATCAAAATCCTCCCGTACAAACAGTTTGGTAGTAAAGGACTTTACATCTTCGGCCTTTAATGCGATCATCTGTATTCTCCCGTCTGAAAATTTCCAAATTCTTTATCAATTATACAATTTTTCAAGAAAAACGTCAATCAGGTTTATACAAAAAGCATAAGAGGTGGAATGTGTCCGCGCCAAAAAAGAGAGCGAAACCGCAAAGTTTTCGCTCTCTTAGTATATTACGTATCTTTAATTTTAATCAGAAACCATAGGCACATCTTCGCCAACAACTTTACGTCCCATATTGTGGACCAGTCTGTAGTAAGTTGGAAGGAGGATCAGGGTCAGAATAGTCGCTGCGACCAGACCGCCTACGTCTACCAGCGCAAGCCCCTGCATCATGGCACCTGATTTACCATAAGCAAATGCGTTTGGCAGCATGGAGATTACGGTGGTTCCCGTTGTCATTAAAATAGGTCTCATACGGATGGCTCCTGCTTCTACCAGGGCCTTATCCAGAGGCATTTCCTCAAGAAGCTGGTTTACGGTATCTACGTAAAGGATACCATTATTTACTACGGTACCAACCAACATCAGGAAACCTAACATGGATACCATACTGATGGGGCTGTCGGCCAAGAATAAAAGACCAAAGGAACCGATCAGAGAAAAAGGAATAGTTGTCATGATCATCAGAGAGAACTTTGGTGACTCAAACTGGATTGCCATTACAACAAATACCAGAAAAATACCGGTGATAAGTGCTCCACCTAATGCTCCTAACTCGCTTCCCATACTTTCATCCATGGAGTTTGCCGCCATTTCCACTTCATTTGGCAGATTATAGCTGCGGACAAAAGCTTTTACATCCTTATCAGCTGTCTTCTTGTATCCGGACTGAGGCTCCATGGTGATGGCTACCTTGTACTGCTTATTCTGACGCTGGATCTGCTGCGGGCTGTCCTCATAGTGGATAGTCGCCAGATCTTCCAGAGGAAGTGTGGTTCCGGTAGCTGTGGTGATCATCATTCCCTGAAGCTTGTCGATGCTGTCATATTTGTCTGCATCAAACTCTACTCTTACATCTGTATCTTCGCCGTTTACACGGACAGTAGTTGCCTTAATACCACTTAAATTGCTGTAGATCAGGGAACCAATGGAAGCAGGTGTAAGGCCTTCCGCCTGGGCTAAAACAGGATCTACGGTTACCTTGATAACAGGTGCCGCATTTTCAATAGAGGAATGTACCTGCATAACGTCTTCTCTCTTGCGCAGTTCTTCTACCAGTTCATCAGAAGCCTGCTTTAAAGCATCGTAATCTGTACTCTGTAAGTCAACTTCGATCTGGTTGGTACTGCTCATAGAAGAAGAAGTTGTGCTTCCCTGTTCCATTGTTACAGAAATGTCTTTGTAATTTTCGGTTTCACGGGTCCACTTGTCGATGACTTCATCCGTGGACATTTTACGATCATCCTTTAAGTAAGCGTTTAAGGTAACGCTGCTGCCGCCTGATATACTCAAACCACTGGAACCGTATGTCAGCAGATAATGGTCTACTTCTTCATCATTTGCCACCATGTTCTCGATCTGGGCCACTGTATCATTTACAGCATCCACAGAAAGGCCCGGCTTTGTCTTAACAGTTACATCTACAATACCTTCATCTGTGGAAACCATCAGCTCTACATTTAACCTGGTTGCCAAAAAGAAAGAAAATACAAGCAGCAGAACACTGACACCGATAACCGTCTTTGTCTTCGGGATAATACCGGGCATTACTTCACGGTAAATTTTTTGGCATCTGCGGATAAAACCTGCAACAGGTGCGTTTGCTTTTTCTACCGGGTGCCACTGATAATAGCACAGCGGCACAATGGTGATCGCAGAGAATAAAGATGCGATCAAACTGAATACGATAGTGAAACCTAACTGCTTAAACAGCTGTCCAGACAGACCAGCAAGCATTGCCAGCGGGATAAATACAACGCAGGTGGTGGCTGTACCGCCGATGATAGACGTGATCATGGTACGGCTTCCTTCAATAGCTGCATCGAAGAAGTTCCTGTTTTCTTTTGCACGGAAGCAGCCGTCCAGTACGTTGATAGAGTTATCAACCATCATACCTACACCAAGTACCAGAGAGGTCAGTGAGATTACGTTTAATGAGAATCCCATTAATGACATAGCGATCAATGTCAGCATAATAGAAATAGGAATGGAAGTACCTACGATAACAGATGCACGAAGGTCTCCATAGAACAGCCACAAAATAAGCATGGACAGAATAATCGCCATGATCATGGTCTGGAATACGTTGGTAATGGATTCTGTGATCATCTCACTGGAATCATTAACAACGGTAAAAGTCAGTCCCGGATAAGTCTGTTCCAGTACTTTTACCTGTTTTAAAACATCATTTGATACATCGATAGCAGTAGAGCTCTGCTGCTTTTTAATGGATACAGATACAATGTCCTGTCCGTTGTAACGACCGATGGAATCTGCATCTTCCAGTGCATTGGAAACAGTTGCCACATCAGAAAGGTGGATAACATCTCCATTTGCCAGCGGGATAGCTA
>CAVDQU010000177.1:0-5065 GCA_963611035.1 Agathobaculum sp. | reverse complement strand
GCCTTATATTTATTCCCGTTTTCAGTACTTCTCTTTCATCCGTTCCCGTATCTGCTCTTTCCTCTTTCCCGCAGTAGCTGCTGTAACAACCGCAAATATAAACGCTGCCAACAGCAAAAACACACCTGCAAAAAACAAAAGCGTTCCCAGTGTTATGGAAATATGTGTCAGCATATACATATTGATCTTCCTCCCCTTTTACAGCCAGCCGCCATTTTTCAGGTCCTGCATCATATTTTCCAGCATCAGCATCTCTGTATCCCCGTCATCTCCAGTCTCTTCATACAAGGCTTTCGCCTGGTCATAATATGCTTTCATCTGGCTGTAATCACGGTCGGGATTTTCTTTTTTCTGCTGCCTGTCTGCCTCTAAAAAGGCCAGCCGCTTGTAAGGCTTATAATCTTTTGGATATTTATCTGCCATATCAAGAAGCATAGCCTGAGCTTCCTCCAGACGTTCTGTCTGCTGATAAAGAATGGCTATATTTTCCATCATCTGCTCTGTGGAATATCCCTTTTCGTAAAGGTCTTTAAAACGTGCCAGTGCCATTTCATAATAGGTTTCTGACTGGTCCGGATCTGCTTTTGCCTTTCTTGCATAAGCGTCTGCCAGCATTTCAGAAATGTGCATGGATGTCTGGAGTGTAAAGGTATTTTCCGCCTCTTCTAACAGTTTTATCTCATCCTCTAACCATTCATCCCCCATTCTCTTATATGCCTGGGCGCAAAGGATCACGGCTCTTCGTCTCAGTTCGTCCGTCTGCGCAGCCTGAATGGACTCCTTTAAATGGTTTACAGCCTCTTCATACTGTCCTCTGGAGAAAGCAATCTCTCCCTGGACCATATAAATAGAGTCTTCTCCCAGCCCCAGTGTGATCGCCGTTTCCAACGTTTGTTCTCCGGCGTCCGCGTTTCCTGTTTTTGCCTGGACAATGGCCTCATCTCTGAAATACAGGCTGTTTTTCTGGTTCTGTGCTATGGCCTGTTCAAAACATGCCCCTGCGTTGGTGTAATCTTCCTGCTCAAAGTAGGCATTACCCAGAATATAGAAAATATCTCCTAAAGCCGCCTGCTCTTCTTCCCCTTCCACAATATAAGAAGGATTATTTAAAATGTCTTTTCCATAAGATACTGCCTTTTCATACTCTCCCATGGAAAACAGACACAAAAGTTCTTCCTTATAGGAATGAATGTCTTCCGGAAGCCGCAGTCTCGCATTCTGGATCAGATCATCTGCTGCATCAAATTCCCCTGCTTCAATCAAACTCTGGGCTTTTTCTATGCTGCGGTTATAGGCTGTTGTATTTTCCTGACCCATAAGTAAAAATCCGCCTGCACTCATTGCCGCACCGGCAACAAACATTCCTGCGATCAGAAGCTTCCTGAAACGGTTCTTTCTGCAGTAATTCTGGTATTCACTGTCCAGTTCGTAAACATGTTCCAGTGCATAGAGAAGTTCCGTACCGTTCTGATAGCGGTTTTCCGGCTCCAGTGACATCATTTTTTCAATGATCGCAGCAAAGCCTTCACTGATCTGAGGCACCAGCTGCCGGATCGCCGCGATCTCATCAAAATCAGCTGCCGGTTTTCTGCCTGTAAGCAGGTGATAGACTGTAGCGCCCAAACTGTATACATCCGAACGTTCATCTACGCCCCGGCCTACCATTTGGGAAATACTACTTTCTGTCTGCCCGGAAATGGATTGATCCATAATAACCGTTTCATCATTTAAGGCTGCTGTTTCATCTGCCTCACGCATAGTCATAGTAGGGGCATTATAAAAGTTGGCCTGGTTTAAATATTTACAATAACTGGAAAAATCCCGGTACTGCTCTGGCGGAGAATAACCGCCGGAAACACCTGTGGACATACGCATCTCCTGGTCAAACGCAAGGGATACGTTAAAGTCAATGAGACACACATCCCGGTCCGGCGTCAGCATTACATTGGCCGGTTTGATGTCACTGTGGATCACTTGAGGATTAAGGGAATGAAGATAACTTAATGCCTCTGCCAGCCGCAGCGTCCAGGTAAATACCTCTTTCTGGCTGAATTTATATTCTCTTAAAAGGACTTTATCCAAAGACTCCCCGGGGATAAAATCCATAACTGTAAAGATCTCTCCGTCGATCTCTAAAAAGTCATAGACCCTTGGCAGGCGGGTGTGTTTGATGTTTTTTAATACATCCGCTTCTCCACGGGCGTCTAAAATCCCCTTTACCCGGTCTTTTACCTGCTTTACCACCACATAGGTCTGAAGCCGTTCATGGTAAGCCTTGTATACAATACCGCCTCCGCCGGAGCCAATGGCTTCAACTACCGTATATGTATTATTTAATCTTGTTCCAGGCTGTAACATATGCCACCTCTTACATGTTTTATCATTTTATCCTTTTCTCACCGCTGTGAGGATCAGGGAAACATTATCCCTTGCTGCGCCTTCCGGTATCAGGCTGCGCAGTTTTTCTGCTGCAAACTGGAAAATGCCGTTTCCCATGTCGTGCTGTCTACTGTAATATTCCAGTATTTCTTTTACATCCGCCTCTTCCACACATCCATAAAAACCGTCACTGCACAAAAGGAACATATCACCGTTTTTCAGTTCTCCCATTTCAAAACCACTTTGTGGAATCTGAAACATGCCCATACACATGGTAAGCACATTTTTCTGAGGAAAATCCTCTGCTTCTTCCGGCGTAAGTCTTTTTTCACGTACCAGCTGTGCTGCCAGGGACTGATCTTTTGTCAGCTGCTCCAGATTATTTTTGCGGAAGCGGTAAACACGGCTGTCTCCCAGATTTTCTATATAATACTTTCCGTTATACAGCAGTAACACAGAAAGGGTAGAACCGCATCTGCAGCCCTCCCTTTCTTTAAACTGATAAATCTGGGTGTTGATATCCCATATCTCCTGCTCTAAAAGTTCTTTTATATCCGTATCGCTGTCTCTACCTGCCTGTATCATCTGAGGAAAATCCTCATTCCACCAAGCTGTAAACCGGTCTGCGCAGTAGGTGCTTACCTGACTTCCATAGGAAAGTCCGCCCATACCGTCTGCTATCAGGAAAAATGTAGCATCTTTTTGCCAGATCTCTGTGATTTTTTCTCCTGTGCAACACAAAATGGCATCCTGGTTTTCTCTCCTCACATCTCCGGCATCTGACAGTGATCCGTATTGATATGTAAAATGTCTCATACCCCTTTATCCTGTCTGTGAAGGTCTGTTATGAACTGCAGCGGACTGTAAATTCGCTGTCTGCTAATGTTACACGGTCATTGTTGCTTAATGGATATGGCATGTTGTTGCCAATACGCTGTCCATTTCCGTTAATATAGGTTCCATTCTTGGAATTTAAGTCTTTTACATAGATCAAGCCGTCCTGGTTGATAAATTCTGCATGGACTTTTCCCACTTTTGGATTAGCAACTGCAAAATCTACCTGCCCCTTTAAACGTCCTACTAGAACACTTGGCTTATCCAATGGGATCCTGGTAAGCTGGCCGTTTTCATAATATTCCAGATAAGCGCTCATACCGCCCTGAGTTCCGTCCCAAAGCTCCGTCTCATCTCCGCTTCCTGAGCTCATGGACATAGCTGCATAGGAAGGTGTGATCGGTGTTTGAGGCATTGGTGCAGGCTGGATCGGTGCCTGGGAAAAGGAAGGCTGGGAAAGGGGCTGCTGCGGAACTGGCGGTGTCTGGAAGCCGGAAACTGGCTGTTGTACCTGCTGCTGTACTGGCTGGTTTATTGGCTGTGCTGGCTGAACCGGAGCCGCTGGTCTGGAAGCTGCGTTGTTAAAACCAGACTGTGAAGGTACTGCCGGACGGGAAACTGCATTTCCAACGCCAGACGATGCTGCCGGTTTTGCTCCCGGCTTTCCAGGACCAGCCGGTTTCTTTCCGCTACTCTTCTGTACCGCCTTCTTATCTGCCTTCTTATCTGCTTTCTTATCCATCTTCTTGTTGCCCTTACTACGGCTGTTTACATAAGCTTCTCTGTAAAGGATTACTTCTGTCACTGCCAAAATCAGAACCACTGCCAGGATATTGGTCACTGCAATATCCCCATACTCATCTGTAAACGCTCCAAAGGATACCAGCGCCGCTAATGCTACCATAATAACTGCCTGAGGCAGCAGGAACTTTTTCTTTGCCATTTCCGGATCAAAGCCGTCCTCTTCTACAGCTGCGCTTTCCTTTACAGACTTTGTCTTTTCCGCCTTTTCTTTCTTTGATCCCTTTAAGGACGGTTTGCCAAATTTGCCCTTTTTATTTTCCGGTGCCGGTGGCACTACTGGACTGCCAGAAACTGCACCGGATGCCGGAGCAGATATCTGTCTTGCCGGCTGTACAGGCGGAACTGACATCGCTGGCTGAGATGCCTGCACTGGCTGAACTGGTGGTGTTTGCTGAACCGGATTTTGGTTTCTCTGTGGCATACCCTGAACCTGGTCTAATACCTGTTTTAAATCATCCAGCTTAAATGGCTGTTTATTTACAACTTCCAACAATAACTGAACAAAATTGTCTCCGGTCAGCTCGATCTTGCCTTCCATTACCAGAGAAAGCACCAGTTCCTTTACCCCTTTTTCCTGAGGCACACTTACAGGAAAGTATACAAAAGAGGGTTCCATAGTAGAAGGATCTACAAAAATATAGTCTGCTTCCATTACAAGTCCCCCTGCTGGAAGCTGATACTGCTCTCCATCCTCTGCTGCGTTTAAGAAGCCCTTTAAGAGCTGGACCAGTTCCATTTTTGAAAGTTTCCTTCTGCCAAGGATCTGGCTTAAGGCGATCTTAGAAGAAATGTTATAATAGGCCACTGTCTCTCCATTCATGACCCGTTTGGTCACTGGAAGAAAATGGCTGATCTCATTTGCCGCCAGCATCTCCAGCTGATAATGCACAAGACCCGCCTGAGGCGAAAAAACTGCCGCCAGATAACTGGACGCACCCATATTTTCATAAGAAATCTGTACTTGTGACAACATACTCTCTACCTCCGTTTATCATTTATATTCTCTCGGAATATCTCTCATTCTTTAAAACCATATAAAATAGATTAC
>CAVDQU010000176.1:0-5067 GCA_963611035.1 Agathobaculum sp. | reverse complement strand
CTCCTCTCCATTGGATTCCCTTTCGGGTTTCTATGTAATCAGAGGGTCGCAGTCCCTCTGTTGAAGGACTAACCGCCTACCGTTATGGCAGCACCCATGTTGTGATTATAGCAGTTACGGTATGTGGATGCAATAAGAAAATGACCAGAATAGTTTAATTACAACAGAACAGTATTCAAATACAAATGCAGAGGCATATATTTATCGCAAATATACATCTCTGCATTTTTTGTTGCTATTTTGCCAGGAAATTGCTCTGTATTTCCATTGGCATATGATAAGCCTGTCCCCGCTTGGTCAGACTGTATAATTTAAAGCTCATTAATTCCGGGGTAGAATTAAGCGTGCTGCATAAACTGAAATAATCCAGGTCCTCATTGTGTGCCATTTCTGCAATATCCGCATCTGCAAGGAGAAGATCGGCGGCAAACAGGTTCGCCTGGTATTCGGTATTATCCTGCATATTGTAAAGGGTATCGTCTTTCATCGGAGCCATTTTAAGCTGCGTTTTGTGGAGGATGATATGTCCCAGTTCATGTGCTGCCACGATCTGTTTTTCTTCCTCAGACAAAAAACTGCTGATTCTGACGTAGATGGTCTTACAGCTCATAAAGCAGAAGCCTTTCAGCTTTTGGAAGCTGGAAGTTTCCCCGACAATTATATGCATTTCTTCCATGATCTTAAATGGATCCCTGGTCTTGTATTTTCTGACCAGTTTCTGTGTTTCGTCGTATATATATCCGTTTTTCAATGCAATCACCTCAAAAGAATTGATCTCTCAGAAAAGAGAGTACATAAAAGTTCCCGGTAAAGCACTATTCTTCCTTGAGATACTTTTTTGGTGTGTACTTTTTTGCGCGCTTTTTTGAATCCAGATAAAGTGTCTGGATCTCATCCATGAATGCTGTTTTATCTTCATCGGATAATTCGCCACCGGCAAACATGGCTGCAGCTTGTGCAATGATCTGTTGTGCCTGCTTGGCACCACGGCTTCCAAACTGTTCAGATGCCTGTGTGATAAATGATTCGTTGTCTGTCATTAAGTATGTAAGATCACAGTCTAGGATATCTGCCAGTTTCTGATAGATGGCATGCTGCTTTGGGTAGCGGCCTTCAATTTCCCATCCGCGGATCGTCCTTAGCGAAACACCGACGGCCTGAGCAAGCTGCGTCTGGTTGAGCCCTTTTTCCTTTCGTAACGTTTTTACTTTCTCTCCGAATGTCATAACGATACCTCTTTCTATTAGCTATATTTCAGAGACGATAAGATTTTAGTGATGTATTGCCCTATTTTAAATAAAACAGGCAAATGATTACCTAAAATATTAAATTGCCTCTTGACAATGGGTTATATGTTGCCTATAATGTGAATCACAAAATATAGGTAATTACTTGCCTATAATATAAATGATATTGCTCAAAATGTCAATAGAATCACAGATTAAATTGCCTGTTTCAGAACAATAGTTCGTATTAAATGTCGGGATAGATCATGAAAGACGATCAATGACCGGAAAACAGGCAAGTTGATGGGAGGTGTTGGAAATGAAGGAAGAGAAATCTTATATCTGTATTGACCTGAAATCTTTTTATGCATCAGTGGAATGTGCAGAGCGTGGACTGGATCCTTTTCGTGTTAATCTGGTAGTTGCAGATCCGGACCGGTCAAAGAGTACCATATGCCTGGCAATCACACCGGCGATGAAGCAGGCAGGGGTAAAAAATCGCTGCAGGATACATGAAATTCCATCGGATATACCATATATAGTGGCAAAACCAAGGATGCAGCTATATCTGGAATATTCCGCAAGGATCTATGCAATATACTTAAGGTATGTCGCACCGGAAGACATCCACGTATATTCCGTGGATGTAGATGACAGCAGATATCTGGATGATATGGTAGAAGAGGTCAATTATACTACGGTGGATCCGCATGAACGTCTGACGGATCATGCGTACCACTATGATGCAGAAGACAAAATTTTTGAGCGGGCAACTGCATATGAAGCACGACAGCGTGAAAAACAGGAAGCACTGGAGAAACAGAATAAACCAAAAGACACAATCCCACGCAATCTGACTGGAAAACCGAAGAAAAATGATATGTCACTGTAAGTGGCAGTGGTTCAGACCTGTCATATCAGGAAAATATGACAGGTCTGCTTTGAAAGGAGAACAACATGCAGGTAATCGATATGCAGAGGAAAATACAGGAAGACCGGCCGGAGCAGTGCAGTCTAAAAGCCATAACGGATCTGATCACATCTTTAGCCGACAGTGAATTTGTGATAGTTATTCCGATTGGAGGTGATAACGATGATGCTTGAGCTTAATCAGGAAAATTCCTTAAATCAGGTGGCAGTCCGGCTGATCGAGGAACCGCCTTTATATAGTGATATACCGCTTAAGACACCGGAGGATGCTATTCGGGTCATGGGGGAATGGATGAAAGGCCTGGACCGGGAAGTGGTCTGTGTGGTCAATATGCAGGCAGATCTAAGACCGATCAATATGAATATCGTGAGTATGGGAGTTTTAGATCGGTCCATGGTCCATCCAAGAGAAATCTATAAATCCGCCATCCTGTCAAATGCACATTCCATGCTCATGATGCATAATCATCCATCCGGATCACTGGAGCCGTCCGTAGAAGATATCCGGATCACAGACCGTATGGAACAGGTGGGGATGATCCTTGGGATCCCATTGACAGATCATGTGATCATTGGACGTGGGATGGAATACTATTCGTTCCGGGAAAAGGAAATCCTGAAAATGAAAGAACCGGTATATGCGCAGGATCTGGATGCGATCAACCTTCAGGCGGATGTACCCAGAAAATCCGGGAATGTAAAATATGATCCGCAGAAAAAGATGGATGAACTTATGGCATCCTTGGAAGAGGGCATGAAAGAAATGTTTTCGTCTGAGAAGTACGCACAGTACCTTAAGACCATGGCAAAATTCCATACATACAGTCTGAATAATACTATCCTGATTTCCATGCAGCGGCCGGAAGCAACTCTTGTGACCGGATATGAACGCTGGAAGTCCATGGGGCGGCAGGTGAAAAAAGGGGAAAAGGCGATCCGGATCATTGCGCCTGCCCCGGTAAAAGAGAAACGACAGCAGAAAAAACTAGATGAGGAAAACAAACCAGTTCTGGATGAAAATGGTGATCCGGAAATGGAAGAGGTAGAGGTCACCGTCCAGAAATATAAAGTGACGAATGTGTTCGATATTTCTCAGACGGAAGGAGATCCCATTGAAACACTGGATGCGGCAGAGCTGACCGCCAGTGTGGAAAACTATTCAGAGTTTTTACAGGCGGTTGAAAAGGTTGCGCCGGTTCCAATCCGTTTTGATGAATTAACAGGTCAAACCAAAGGATATTTCCATACGGTCAAGCAGGAGATCGTCATTCAGAAAGGGATGGCAGAGAGCCAGACACTAAAAACAGCGATCCATGAAACCGCACATTCCCTGCTACATAATAAAGAAAAAATGGCAGAGCAGGAAGATCTGAAAAACCGCCAGACCAAAGAAGTGGAAGCAGAAAGCGTGGCTTTTGTGGTGTGCAGTGCATTTGGACTGGATACCTCAGAATATTCTTTCCCATATATTGCCGGATGGAGCAGTGGAAAAGAAATGACAGAGCTGAAAGCATCCATGGATGTGATCCGCCAGACCAGCAGTAAGCTGATCAAGTCTATAGAAAAAGAAGTTCAACAGCTGCTGACGGAAAAAGAAAAGCAGAAATTTCTGGATGCACATGCCAACGATACGATTTCCTTTTATGTGGCTGATGATATGGATTACCCAGTTTCAGGAGATTTTTGGGGATACCAAACCTTGGAAGAAGCATGGGATTTTTACCAGAAGAATCTGGGCGATGCAGTGCATGGATTAAGAGGAATTGGATTTCAGCTGCAGGATGGCAGCGATTATATTGGCATGGAGCCCTTGATCAAGGATGGCATGGTGCAGATAGAAGAAGTTAATCAGAAACCTTATTACAGGGAGCATCCAGTGGTGCAAAAGGCAGTCTCAGACCTGCAGGACCTAATGGGAATGAAGCAGCACCGTATCCAGCCAGATAAACCACTGGAGAAAGCAGAGAAACAGATCAAACCGAAAGGAAGGGAGCAGGTACTATGAGCCAGTTTGCAGTATACCGGTTAAAAGACCAGACAAAAGCTCCATGGCAGCTATCTTATTTTGAGGTACTGGAGCAAAAAATCCCTATCTCAGAACAGGAATATAAGCAGATATATCTCAATCATGCCAAAGAGTGGAAAAATGCCATGGAGATCTGGAAACATCTGCAGGATACCATAAAGATTAGTGACGTACTGGTCATAAATCAAAACGGAGAAGTTTCTACTTATTACATGGATGCAGATGGTCCTCATAAAATATCCGGTTTTTTCAATCTTGTATCAGATGGAGCTGTGATAGCTGCAGATACAAAGGATTATCAAATTGATGGGTATGAGGGAAGCTGGATGGTGACAGATCTTCTCATTTTGGATGGAAAGCAGTTTTATCTCATGGAACACCAGAAATTCCATGACCAGGCGAATAAGGTCATCTTAGACAGTTATGGAAAGCTGGTTACAGAGACAGGAAAAGCAGGTTTTGATGAGAGTGCAAAGCAGAAGATCCGCGATTATGAGAAAGAAAAAGAAGATCAGGAACCAGTGAAGGAAGATCATCAGGAACGGATCGAACGTTATCAGAAAATGCTTCTGCAGAAGAAAAGCGGACAGAAAGCAGATCATTTATCTGGAGAAATGGCATCTGATACGGTTCAGGAAAATACCAAAGAGGAAGAACCAGAACCTGGAAAGAAAAAATCCATTATCGGCAGATTGCACCGTCATCAGGCAGAAATAGCAGCCAAAGAAAGTATAAAGGGTAAATATTAAAGAATGTAACTTAGAGAAAAAACAACATATAAGTTATACATTCTAATAGTGAAACACCCAGAAAACAAGAATTTTTGTTTTCTGGGTGTTTTAAGGATAAAATACACTTATTTATTGTACGGAAATATAATTTAAT
>CAVDQU010000175.1:0-5102 GCA_963611035.1 Agathobaculum sp. | reverse complement strand
TCCTCCTGCAAGCAAGCTTGCGTCGGATTTTAGACCTTTTGACCCTGGTATCATTTTATATTACTTTGCCGGATTTTAAAAGATAGGAAAGCGTAAAAAATAAGACCACAAGCTTACAGCTTCTGATCCTTATCTGATGGTACATATACTGCAATATCCTCGATCTGACATCCAAGTATCCTGCACAGGTCATTGATCGTTCTCATGGAAATATCCTGATTATGCTTTAAGCGGTGCAGCGTACTGTCTGATATATGATGCTTTTTCGTCAGCGTATACCAGTTTTCCTCTGATATTTCCAGTGTTTTCCAAAATGGTGAATAATCGATCATCCTATGCTTTCTCCCATGCCCCATTAATAAATCAAGCATAAGTTAGATTCTACATCTTGAATATCTTCGTAATAACGAATATACTATAGGCACTAGAGTGCCTAAAAACGGCATTTCAAGGAGGTGTCCCCTATGAACTGGTACACAAAAGAAGAGATTGAAAAACTGGTAGAAGACGAGGAACTGCGGATGCGCATTGCACGCTTTGTAACAATGTCCGGGGAAGAATTTTTTGAGGAAGTGCGAAGCCATTTATCTCCCGAAGAACTGGAAGAATACCTGGAAGAAAATCCCAGTGAAAGAAAGTATCTGAAGCGGTATGAATAAATAATGATACGCAATAAATATAGGCAGTGAATGTATGTACAAAAAGCGAAGGACGGTCTGTCAGATGACAAACCGTCCTTCTTCTGGTTCTTCTTTAAAATAATCTTTGTAATCCACCTCAATGGCATGGCGCATGCGCTTCATGCTGTAATAAAGGTGGTCTTTTAATGCTTTTTCCAGACCTTTTTCGTCTTTTTCGCAGATCAGACGGAACAGTTCTTCGTGCTCCTGGGGGATCCGGCTGAAGTCTGTTTCTGTGGTAAAATCCAGCATACGGAACCTTGTATAATGCAGCTGCTGTGCCTGAAGCATTTCCCACAATTTCTGTCTTTTCACAGCTCCAAACCAGATAGAATGAAGCTCTGCGTCCATGTGGTAAAACCGCTCCGGCTCAAAGCCCGGTGTCTGGATCAGCGCTTTCTGCATGGCTATGGCATGGCGTATCTCTTCCATGATCATAGGATCTTGTACGTTAAGGAAATCCCGCAGCACCATGGTCTCTACTGCCACACGCATGTAGATCATCTGTTTAATATCATCCAGACTTAAAAGAGTCACATAAGTGCCTCTGTAAGGGATCGTCTCCACAAATCCCTGCTCCTGGAGCAGACGCAGTGCATCACGTACCGGGGTCCTGGAGACCCCGAAGCGCTCGCAGATCTCATTTTCACTGACCATGCGCCCCGGCTCCAGTTTTAAGTCTAAGATTTCTCTTTTTAATGTCTCAAATACCTGCTCACCGCGGTTTTTGAAATTTGTCTCGCTCATTCAGCCAACATCCCGTCTATCTTATTTAGGCTGCTTGCCGATGTAAGCCAGGATACCGCCGTCTACATACAGAACCAGACCATTTACAAAGTTGGAAGCATCGGAAGCCAGGAATACTGCTGGGCCGCCCAGGTCTTCTGCGTTGCCCCAGCGTCCTGCCGGAGTCTTACTTACGATAAACTGGTCAAATGGATGTCTGGAACCGTCCGGCTGGATCTCACGAAGAGGTGCAGTCTGAGGAGTTGCAATGTATCCAGGTCCAATACCATTACACTGGATGTTGTATTCGCCGTACTCAGAAGCAATGTTCTTGGTCAGCATCTTTAAACCGCCCTTTGCAGCTGCATAAGCAGATACAGTCTCACGGCCTAATTCACTCATCATAGAGCAGATGTTGATGATCTTTCCGTGACCTTTCTTGATCATGCTCGGGATAACAGCTTTAGATACGATAAATGGAGCATTTAAGTCTACATCAATTACCTGTCTGAACTCAGCTGCAGTCATATCGCACATTGGGATACGCTTGATGATACCTGCATTGTTTACAAGGATATCGATCACACCTACTTCTTTTTCAATCTGTGCAACTAAAGCATTTACAGCTTCTTCATTGGTAACATCGCATACATAACCGTGTGCTTTAATTCCCTCTGCCTCATATGCAGCCAGTCCCTTATCTACCAGCTCCTGCTTAATATCATTAAATACGATAGTTGCACCTGCACCTGCCATTGCCTTTGCGATCGCAAAGCCGATTCCGTAAGATGCGCCGGTGATCAGTGCTACTTTGCCTTCCAGTGAAAAGTTGTTTAAATAGTCTGCCATTTCCCAATTCCTCCTGTTTTCGTTTTTGCTTTTAGTTTCCTTGTTTCTTACGCCTTGCTTCTCACTTCTGTTTGCATTTATTTTGCAAGGTTGTATGCAAGTTCATGCATCTGTATACAGATTAGCAGATATGTTTCCGGAAAACAATGGAAATAGTTTACAAAAAATCACAATGTTTTCTATGCATTTTTACAAATCAAGTTGCATTTGCACTTTCTTTTCGTTATACTGAGAGAAGTTGAAATACAACAAATTACGATCTCTTTACAAATGAGAGGAGGATTTTTCTTTGAGTAAAAATATTCTTGTAGGCCAGTCCGGCGGACCTACTGCAGTGATCAACGCCAGCCTTTACGGCATTATCAAAGAGGCTGCTGCACAGTCTGACAAGATCGGACATGTTTACGGCATGATCAACGGCATCGAAGGTTTCCTTTCCGGACATGTAATGGACCTTTCTGAGGAATTATCAGATGAAGATCTAGAGCTTTTACGCCTTACACCGGCTGCCTATCTTGGTTCCTGCCGTTACAAGCTCCCGGAAAACCTGGACGCTTCTGTATATAACCTGCTTTTTGAAAAATTTGAACAGTTAAATATCGGTGCTGTTTTCTATATTGGCGGAAATGACTCTATGGACACTGCTGACAAGCTTTCCCGCTGGGCCGCCCATAATGATAAGGAAATTTCCTTTATCGGCGTTCCAAAAACCATTGACAATGACCTTCCTGTTACTGACCACACACCTGGATACGGCAGTGCAGCCCGCTACGTTGCTTCTACCATCCGTGAGATCGTACTGGATGCCTCTGTTTACCAGCAGCCAGCCGTTACCATTGTAGAGCTTATGGGTCGTCACGCAGGCTGGGTCACTGCAGCCAGCTGCCTTGCCCGCAAGTTTGTTGGGGACAATCCTCTTCTTATTTATATGCCTGAAGCACCATTTGAAATAGAAAGCTTCTTTGCAGACCTGGAAAACGCTTTAAGCAAGAGCACTGCCGTTGTAGTATGCGTGTCAGAAGGCATCCGCGACGCTTCTGGGAAGTTCATCTGCGAATACTCCACTGAGGCCCAGTTAGACACCTTCGGCCACAAGATGCTCACTGGCTGCGGAAAGCTTCTGGAAAGCTATGTGCGCAACCGCTTTGGCGTAAAGGTGCGCTCTGTAGAGTTAAATGTAAACCAGCGCTGCAGCAGCCTGCTTTCCTCTCTCACCGATATCAATGAGGCAGATATGGCCGGCCGCACCGCTGTTAAATGTGCCTTAGAAGGCGTTACCGGAAAGATGATCACCTTCAACCGTGTAGATGGTGATGATTACAGCCTGGAATATGGTCTGGTTGATGTCTGCAATGTATGCAACAAAGAAAAACCATTCCCGAAAGAATGGATCACCAGCAACAACAACGATATTTCCCCGGAATTTGCAAAATATGCACTGCCCCTGATCGAGGGTGTACCGGAGCATGTATTTGAAGACGGTGTGCCGAAATATCTGTATAGAAAATAATAGAACTGTGAGTTTCCCCGCTCGATGAGCGGGGATTTTTGATGTGAGCTGCCACCTCGCCTTGCAGGCGGAGATTTGGCGTTTTTGTATGCAAAATACCGCAGCCCCAGCATCATGTTGCCGGAAACTGCGGTATTTTTATTTACGCATTTTCAACACCCGTCTTCTGTCCCACCACCAGGCGGGAGAGCGACTTCTTTTATACTAAATCCGTTTCCACCCCCGTCAGGGGGCTTAGACTCGCAGACCCGTGCTTACGCACTCTACTGTCTGCTTTCGCAGACTGTCCGCTCGTTAATGGCGCAAGAAAAACAAATGTCGCCGTTGGCGCCGCTTGTTTTTCTTCTGCGCTCATTATTTGCTCATCTTCTCAACAGCCTCAAATAAACCGTTCAGATAAGTTGCGCCCAGTGCTCTGTCATACAGACCATATCCTGCACGTCCTGTTTCGCCCCAGATCATACGTCCGTGGTCAGGTCTTACATAGCCGTCAAAGCCGTTGTCTACCAGTGCCTTAACGATTCCGAACATATCAAGAGAACCACAGCTGGAAAGATGTGCTCTCTCCTCGAAACCATTATCCAGAACAGCTACGTTTCTTAAGTGTGCAAAATGGATACGTCCCATTGCTGCATACTTAGCTGCCATCTTCACTACATCGTTCTTTCCGGAGCATCCTAAAGAACCGGTGCAAAGGGTGATGCCGTTGTGCTTGTCATCAACCAGCTTTAAGAAACGGTCCAGGTTCTCTTCGCATGTAATGATTCTTGGAAGTCCGAAAATGCTCCAGCATGGATCATCCTCATGGATCGCCATGTTTACATTACACTCAGCAGCTACCGGGATCACTCTCTCCAGGAAGTACTGCAAGTTGTTCCATAAATCTTCTTCGCTTAAGTTGTTGTACTCAGCAACTACTGCCTTTAAGCCTTCTCTTGTGTAGCTGGAATCCCATCCTGGCAGAGTCAGATCGCTGTCACTGTTTAAAGGATTTACAGCGTCTACCTGCTCCTGATAGTAAACCAGGGAAGTAGATCCGTCAGCCAGTACATGGTCTAACTGAGTTCTGGTCCAGTCAAATACAGGCATGAAGTTGTAGCAGATACATTTAACACCAGCTTCAGCAACACGGCGGATGTTCTCACAGTAATTTTCAATGTATTTATCTCTGGTTGGCTTGCCAAGCTTGATATCCTCATGAACCGGGATACTTTCAATTACATCAAAACCAAGGCCTGCATCCTCAACCTGCTTTTTTAATTTTGCAATGCTTTCGCGGCTCCATACCTCGCCAACTGGAACATCGTAAACTGCAGTTACGATAGACTGCATACCTG
>CAVDQU010000174.1:0-5145 GCA_963611035.1 Agathobaculum sp. | reverse complement strand
ATTATACGATTTCAGTAGGGCGTATAGATCAGTTTGAAATTATTGGGAATAGTTTTATATACTCTCCTATGGGTGGTTCGATTCACATTAATTATTTAGCAATAGATGTAAATTATCAGCATACGCCCTTGGAACCAAATGGTCATTTTTATTTTGGTGATTTCTTATTAAGAAGTTGTTCGGTGTACCTATTTTTTATTCCAAATAAACACCTTTTCTTTATCACTTTACAATCAGAAAAAAACCTTGGAAACAACACACTTGCGTCACTTCCAAGGTTTTTCTCTGCCAAGGGTGTAATGCCGACGGCGGGATAAATGGCTGTGAGCTATAATTTTCTTTTATATATGCCGCCGGGCGCACACATAGAGAAAACGAAGCCGCCCAATAAACCGCTTTATTTATAATAAATCATTGACGCAAATTGTCAGTCCTGGATAAATCCCAACAGGAATATCTGTATCAAATGGAAAGATTACAGGGGTAACATCCTTACCCTGTTCAAAAGAGTAAACGGTGGTATACTTCTTGGTAGGATCAACAACCCAGTATTCACGAACACCACTGTCCAAATAAAGGGCAGTCTTTTTTATATAGTCCATGCGGCGGCTTGCAGGAGATACGATTTCCATAATTAAATCTGGCGCGCCGGAGCAACCACGATCTGTAAATTTACTTGGATCGCAGATCACAGAAATATCTGGTTCTACCCAGTTCTTATCGTCTGCATCAAGATTGACAGCAAAGGGAGCAGGGTAAACTTCACAATTACCATGGTGTGATTTAATATATTGTCCTAATACCTGAGTGAACTCAGAAACTAATTTTTGATGTATTCTACTTGGGGGAGCCATATTATAGAGTGTTCCATTAATAAGCTCTGCCCGGGTTCCTTCCGGAAGATTCCAATAGTCCTCTGAGGTGTAATGCTTTTCTTTTGGAAATGGCATAATGCAGCCTCCTTTTTATACAATAAATTTATACCTATATTTTGCCCCATTTCTATTTAAAAGTCAATAAAGTTGACTTTAAAGAAATTTATCATAAGCCTCTCGTTTTACATAGAAAAAAACCTTGAAAACAGCGCATCTACGCTATTTCCAAGGTTTTTCTCTGCCAAGGGTGTAATGCCGGCGGCGGGACTTGAACCCGCACGCGGTTACCCGCAACAGATTTTGAGTCTGCATCGTCTGCCATTCCGACACGCCGGCTTACCTTCACAACGGTATTTATTCTACCATATGGTTTTTGTTTTTGCAAGCAGTTTTCGAAATAGTTTCCCAAATAAATTTTGTAGCGATGCCGGTATAAAAAGACCGCATTGAAAAAGCGCCCCTTTTAGTGTATGATGGTATCTGAATCAAGTTGACCAAGCTGAAAGCGAGGGATACTTCTTGCCCGAAGGGCAGGAAGAAGAGCGAGGAGGTGGCTGCCATGACCTGCAGAGAGGCAGAACGTCTGGTTATGCCCTATATCAATGGCAGCATAACAGATGAAGAATTAAAGGCATTTGTGGAGCATATTGATCATTGCCCGGATTGCAGAGAGGAACTTGAGATATACTTTACAGTAGATGTAGGTATCCGCCAGCTGGATGAAGAAACGGGCACTTATAATATTAAAGGTGCTTTGGAGACAGCTTTGGAAGTCTCCAGGCAGCGGATCCATACACTGAAGCTTTTGCAAAATGCCATTTACGCAGTAAATACCCTTTGTTTCTGGTCTGTATTTATGATACTTATCATGCAGGTACGTATCTGGAGCCAGACGGGACTTTGATAATAAACAAAGAAAAGGACTTATAGGATTATGAGCAATAAACTGGTACTCATTGACGGACACAGTATTTTAAACCGGGCTTTTTACGGGGTTCCGGACCTGACCAATGCAGAAGGCCTTCACACCAATGCGGTCTACGGTTTCTTAAATATCATGTTCAAGATATTGGAAGAGGAACAGGCGGATCATCTGGCAGTGGCCTTTGACCTGTCAGCGCCTACATTCCGCCACAAGATGTATGATGCCTATAAGGGCACCAGAAAGCCTATGCCGGAAGAGCTGCGGGAGCAGGTTCCCTTAATGAAAGAAGCTCTCCAGACCATGAATATCCCCATTCTTACAATGGAAGGCTATGAGGCAGATGATATTTTAGGAACGGTAGCAAAGCGCTGCCAGGCAGAAGGCATTGAAGTTTCCATTGTTTCCGGAGACCGGGATCTTTTGCAGCTGGCTGATGAGCATATTAAGATCCGCATCCCAAAGACAAGCCGGGGAACTACCAATATTTACGATTATTATCCGGAAGATGTAAAGCGGGAATACCAGGTAACTCCAACGGAATTTATTGATGTAAAGGCTCTTATGGGAGATACTTCCGACAATATTCCCGGCGTTCCTTCTATTGGAGAGAAAACAGCTACGAATCTGATCGTGGCTTACGGTTCCATTGAAAATGCCTATGAACATGTGACAGAGATCAAACCGCCAAGAGCCCAGAAAGCCCTTATGGAGCATTATGACATGGCACAGATGAGCAAGGAACTGGCTACCATCTGCATTACCTGTCCTATTCCATTTTCCTATGAGGAAGCTTGGATGGGTAATCTGTATACACCGGAAGCCTTTAAATTTATGAAGCGGATGGGATTTAAATCTATTTTAAACCGTTTTGATGCAGCTTCCATGAATGGAGCTGATGGAGAAGAGGATATCCAGAAGCATTTTAAAGTAATTACAGATAAAAAAGAAGCAGAAAAGATCTTTAAGGCAGCTGCAAAAGCACCTGTTACCGGCCTGCAGCTGATCACTGGAAGCAAAGCTCCGGCTTTGGAAAAAGCAGAACAGCTGACCTTTTCCTTTGATGCAGACGGAACTATAAAATCCGGTAAAAAGGCTAAGTCTGCTGATCTGCCTATAGCAGCGCTGGCGATCTGCACCGGCCCGGAAGAAATCTTCTGCATTACAGCGAAGGAAGGCCGGATAACAGGGGAATGGCTTACTGAAGAAGTCAAAAAATTGTGTGATGAAAATCGCAAGCATTCCATCTGGGTATTGGACCTTAAATCCATGCTGCCGGTATTAGATCTTACAGATCAGGCACCGGTATATGATGCCGGAGTAGCCGGTTATCTTTTAAATCCATTAAAAGACACTTATGGCTATGATGATCTGGCAAGAGACTACCTTTCCATGACTATCCCATCCCAGAGCGAACTGATCGGCAAAGGCAATTTAGGAGATCTGTTAGAAGCGGGAGATGAAAAGGCAGTTACCTGCACCTGCTATATGGGCTATATTGCCTGGAAAGCAGCTGAACCTTTAAAGAGCCGTTTGGAGCAGGAAGAAATGTACAAGCTGTACACTGAGATTGAAATGCCTCTGATCTACAGCCTGTGGCATATGGAACAGGAAGGTATCCTGGTAAAACGGGATAAATTAAAGGAATACGGTGATACCTTAAAGGTAGGTATTAAAAAGCTGGAAGCAGAGATCTACGCAGAAACAGGAAAGGAATTTAACATCAATTCCCCTAAGCAGTTAGGAGAGATCCTCTTTGGTGAAATGCAGCTTCCCGGGGGCAAGAAGACCAAGACCGGCTATTCCACAGCAGCAGAAGTCCTGGAAAAGCTGGCTCCTGAGCATCCAGTAGTACAAAAGATCCTGGATTACCGCCAGCTGACCAAGTTAAATTCCACCTATGCAGAAGGTCTTGCAGCTTATATCAGCGAAGATGGCCGCATCCACGGTAAATTCAACCAGACCATTACTGCCACCGGCCGTATCAGCAGCACAGAACCAAACCTGCAGAACATTCCGGTACGTATGGAACTGGGACGCCAGATCAGGAAGGTCTTTGTTCCAAAAGAGGGCTATGTATTTACCGATGCAGACTATTCCCAGATCGAGCTGCGTATTTTAGCCCATATGTCCGGGGATGAACGTCTGATCGAGGCTTACAGGGAGTCCAGGGATATCCATGCGACCACTGCATCCCAGGTATTCCATGTGCCGTTGGAGGAGGTAACACCTCTTCAGCGAAGAAATGCAAAAGCAGTGAATTTCGGTATCGTATACGGTATCAGCGCTTTTGGCCTCAGCGAAGATTTAAGTATTTCCAGAAAAGAAGCCAAGGAATATATTGAACGCTATTTTGAAACCTATCCAAAGGTAAAAGAGTTTCTGGATGATCTGGTAAAACAGGGCAAAAAGCAGGGCTATGTCACCACTTTATACGGCAGACGCAGACCGATCCCGGAATTTAAGTCTTCTAACTTTATGCAGCGCCAGTTTGGAGAGCGTGTGGCAATGAATTCGCCGATTCAGGGAACGGCAGCGGACATTATGAAGATCGCTATGATCGCAGTAGACAGAGAACTGCGAAAGAGAGGTCTTTCCTCCCGCATCGTACTGCAGATCCACGATGAACTGCTGATTGAAACAGCGGAAAATGAAGTAGAGGAAGTAAAAGAGATCCTTACAGATAAAATGAAACATGCAGCCAACCTACAGGTTTCCCTGGAAGTGGATGCAAAAACAGGCGCATCCTGGTTTGATGCAAAGTAGGTATTCGGGAAAGTGAAGGAACATGGAACAAAGAGGCAGATATCCTGTGATCGGGCTGACCGGAGGCGTAGGAGCCGGAAAAAGTACGGCCTTATCATTTTTACAGGAAAAATATGGTTTTTATGTAATACAGGCGGATCTGGTAGCCAGAAAGCTGATGGAGCCTGGAAAAGAGGCTTATAAAGCAGTATGTGCTTTTCTGGGACCTTCTATTTTACAGGAAAATGGTGAGATCGACCGGAAAGTCATGGCGGATATTATTTTTAATGATCCGGCAAAAAGGGAAGAAGTGGACCGCCTGACCCATCCCTTAGTCTGGGAAGCAGTCCGCAAAGAAGCAGCTGCGCACGCTGACCAGCCGGTAGTGATCGAAGCGGCTATTCCTTCAAAAGATTTTCGTGACATCTGTGATGAAATGTGGTATCTTTATACATCAAGAGAGGTGCGCATCCGGCGCCTGAAAGAAAGCCGTGGATATTCAACGGAAAAAGCAGAAAGCATCATGGCAAATCAGGCAACGGAAGAAGTATTTAAAAGCTTCTCTGATGCCCGGATCGACAACAGCGGCTCTGAAGAAGAGAC
>CAVDQU010000173.1:4591-5186 GCA_963611035.1 Agathobaculum sp. | reverse complement strand
AGGCATTAAAGAGTGAAAATTCCCGCTATATTCTCTATAAAGTAAACGGCAATCTGTGGCGCTATGACCAGCATGACAAGAAATCTATGTGCCTGTTTACCTTTGCAGATGGCTCCAATGAGGATGTGAGAGCTGATTATAAGAAGCATGATGTGAAGATCCTTTCTGCATCCGATGAAGGAAATGTAGATTTTCTGGTATATGGTTATATGAACCGGGGAACCTATGAAGGACAGATGGGGGTGGTTTTCTATCATTATGATGAAGATAGCCATATGGTCCAGGAGAAGTTTTTTGTGCCTGTTTCTACGGGATTTGACCAGCTGGAATCTGATATCAGTACCTTGGCGTATCTGGGAGACAATGGCATGACCTACCTTTTGTTAAATGGAAAGGTAACGGGAATCGATTTAAACAGCAATGAATCCGTGACTGTAGCTTACGGATTAAGTCAGGGAAATTTTGCAGTAAGTACAGACGGAAGCAGGATGGCATGGCAGGAAGGAACAGACGCCTATCATTCAGATACCCTTCATGTAATGGATTTTAATACTGCACAAAAGCAGGACATTACAGCAGCAGCGGGAGATTGTGT
>CAVDQU010000173.1:0-4581 GCA_963611035.1 Agathobaculum sp. | reverse complement strand
ATTGTGTACGTGCTCTGGGCTTTGTAGGAAGCGATCTGATTTATGGTTTTGGACATGAAAGCGATCTGTGGACGGTAAATGGGACCGTAAAGGAACTGCCTATGTATGCCATGTACATTGCCGATAATGGAATGAACATCCAAAGCGAATACAAAAAGCCGGGGATCTATATTTCGGATGTAACAGCAGAAGATGGCCGGATCCATTTGAAACGTATGGTAAAACTGGGAGAAAACCAGTATGAGTATCAGGATGAAGATACCATCGTATGCAACCAGAAGGTGGATGTAGATCCCTTTGAGGGCCTTGGCTGGTATGCTTCCCAGGAAAAAGGCCGGGTCTATTTTGTACAGACAGATGGGGATATTAAGTCTTCTTCTGTGAAAACAGAATCGCCAAAAGCATTTTCTTATGAAAATACAAGTACTTTGGAACTGGCTGGCAGACAAAATACGGCAGAAGATGGAACCCTTATTTTCTATGCCTATGGCGGTGGAAGATATTTAGGAAGCTTTAAGAATTTTGGAGAAGCAGTGAACACAGCTTACGATAAAATGGGCTATGTAACAGATCAGGACCAGCATCTTTTATGGGACCGTATTAACAGAAAACCGATCCGAAGCCTAAAGGATCCGGCGGGCCAGGCAAGAGAACTGCTTTCTTATATGGACAGTTTTGGGGAAAATAAACTGCAGGAAAGCGGGCTGATGACATTTGATGCCTCTGGATGCAGTGTAAACCAGGTGCTTTATTTCATTGATAAAGGCATTCCGGCAGTGGCTGTTATGCCAGGCGGGTCGTATCTGCTTTTATATGGTTATGACCAGTACAATGTAAGTATCTATGACCCGACTACCCAGGAGACTTATAAAATGGGGCTGGGAGACGCAAATGCATACTTCTCTGGTGCTTATAATGGCTTTTTATGCGGCCTGAAGGTTGAATAAAATACTATAGTGGTAGGCACTTTTGGAACCGAAAGTGCCGTATGATAACGTAGCGGTTGTGGGAATTTGCCGTATTTAAATGCGGAGCCACGGCAAATTCCATTGCTGTTCATGCAGTGCATGAACAACAATAAAAAAGCAACACACTTTACAAATCCTGTTCTTATGGTATAATCTAATGGATGTAAATAAAATGTGAACGAAATTTTAGGGAATTCTTAAGACCTGTTAAATAAGCAACAGAGGTGTGTAATGGAACAATATATTATAAAAGGCGGTAATCCGTTAGTGGGCGATGTGACCATCAGCGGTGCCAAGAATGCTGCGTTAGGTATTCTGGCCGCCTCGATCATGACGGATGATGATGTACTGATCGATAATCTTCCAGACGTAAGAGATATTAATGTAATGCTGGAAGCTATCCAGGAGATCGGTGCAAGAGTAGACCGTATCGACCGCCATACAGTAAAGATCAACGGCAGCGGTATTAAAGAAGTGTCTGTTGATGATGAATATATCCGCCGTATCCGCGCATCTTATTATTTTATCGGCGCCCTGCTGGGAAAATATAAGAGCGCTCAGGTACCCCTTCCAGGCGGATGCAATATTGGAAGCCGCCCTATTGACCAGCATATCAAAGGTTTCCGTGCGCTGGGAGCCGATGTGCAGATCGAATGCGGTGCAGTGATCGCCCATGCCATTGACCTGGTAGCAAGCCATATCTATCTGGATGTGGTTTCTGTAGGTGCAACTATTAATATTATGATGGCAGCAGCTATGGCAGAAGGCCAGACCATCCTGGAAAATGCGGCAAAAGAGCCTCATATTGTAGACGTAGCCAACTTCTTAAACAGTATGGGAGCCAATATTAAAGGTGCTGGTACCGATACTATCCGTATTCGCGGCGTGGGGAAGCTTCATGGAACCGAATATTCTATTATCCCGGACCAGATCGAAGCAGGTACCTTTATGTGCGCAGCAGCAGCTACCAGAGGGGATATCATGATCAAAAATGTGATCCCGAAGCATCTGGAAGCTATTTCTGCAAAGCTCATTGAGATCGGCTGTGAAGTCATTGAATTTGATGATGCAGTCCGTGTAGTTGGAAAACCATCCCAGAGACATACAGATATCAAGACTCTGCCATATCCGGGATTTCCTACAGATATGCAGCCTCAGATGGCTGTTACACTGGCTCTGGCAAGCGGAACCAGTATGGTAACGGAGAGCATTTTCGAGAACCGCTTTAAGTATGTGGACGAATTGGCCCGTATGGGAAGCCATATTAAGGTAGAAGGCAATGTAGCTGTGATCGACGGCGTTACAGGCCTTACAGGAGCTCAGGTGAATGCTCCGGACCTTCGTGCAGGTGCAGCCCTGGTGATCGCCGGACTGGCTGCGGAAGGATATACAGTGGTAGATGAGATCGGTTATATCCAGAGAGGTTATGAGTGCTTTGAAGAAAAGCTTCAGGCTCTGGGTGCTGTGATCGAAAAGGTAGATTCTGAGCGTGCAGTACAGAAATTTAAGCTGCGTGTAGGCTGATAAAAGGCCATCTGGCAATAATTTGTTACAGTTCAGCCATGCGCTGGTTTGAACGAGAAAATGTGTTGCAAGCTTGCTTGCATAAGCGTTTTCTCATTCAAATCAGCATATGGTGGAACCACCAAGCTTCTTGTTTTCATGAATATGGAAACAAGAAGATGTCATGGCTGAACTGTAACAATAATTTTTGCATTGAGAAAATTAGATATTGACATACCTGCACAAATCCATTAAGATATGTGAGGTAATCCGTTAAGATTTACAATTAAAAAGTTCGTAATATCCCTTATTCAGAGTGATGGAGGTACAAAGGACCTGCGAAGTCACGGCAACCCCGGTTGAGTATGTGAAAGCAAGATGCACATGCAAAAGGGCCGGAAGGTGCCAGCCTGAGCGAGGAGCAGAAAGTACGGAGATCCCGGAAAACTGCTTGATCGAGCAATAAGAGGATTTGAAGATCTGCTATTTTCAAGTCCGCAATTGCTGCGGACTTTTTTCTTGCTAAATGACCGGTAAACAAAGAAAACTAAGTTAACAATACAACTGAACAAAATAAAGAAAAAGGAGAACAAATGGAGAGAAGATTATTTACTTCCGAATCTGTAACTGAAGGCCATCCGGACAAAATGTGCGACGCCATTTCTGATGCCATTCTTGACGCATTAATGGAACAGGATCCAATGAGCCGTGTTGCCTGCGAGACTGCTACCACTACAGGACTTGTAGTAGTAATGGGCGAGATCACTACCAAGGCTTATGTAGATATCCAGAAGATTGTACGTGAGACCATCCGTGAAATTGGATATGACCGTGCAAAATATGGCTTTGACTGCGATACCTGCGGTGTTTTAACTGCAATTGATGAGCAGTCCGCTGATATTGCTCTTGGCGTTGACAAGGCATTAGAGGCAAAGCAGGCTGGCGAGAAGCACATGACAGAGGAAGAGTTAGACGCAATCGGCGCTGGCGATCAGGGCATGATGTTCGGCTTTGCAACCAATGAGACCGAAGAGTATATGCCTTATCCTATTTCTATGGCTCACAAGCTGGCAAGACGCCTTACAGAGGTAAGAAAGAACGGTACCTTAAAGTACCTTCGTCCAGATGGAAAGACCCAGGTTACAGTAGAATATGATGAGAACGACAAGCCAGTACGCCTGGATGCAGTTGTTCTTTCCACTCAGCATGATGAGAACGTAACTCAGGAGCAGATCCATGAGGATATTAAGAAGTACGTATTTGATGAGATCATCCCGGCTGATATGGTAGACGAGAACACCAAGTTCTTTATCAACCCAACCGGCCGTTTCGTAATTGGCGGACCTCACGGAGACAGTGGTCTGACGGGACGTAAGATCATCGTAGACACTTACGGCGGCTACGCTCGTCATGGCGGCGGCGCATTCTCTGGAAAGGACTGCACTAAGGTAGACCGTTCCGCAGCATATGCAGCACGTTACGTTGCAAAAAACATTGTAGCAGCAGGACTGGCTGACAAGTGTGAGATCCAGCTTTCTTATGCTATTGGTGTTGCTCATCCAACTTCTATCATGGTAGATACTTTCGGAACTGGAAAGTTAAGCAATGAGAAGTTAGTTGAGATCATCCGTGAAAACTTCGACTTGCGTCCAGCTGGCATCATCAAGATGCTTGACCTGCGCCGCCCGATCTACAAGCAGACTGCTGCTTACGGTCACTTTGGCCGTCATGATGTAGATCTTCCATGGGAGAAGTTAGACAGAGTAGAAGATCTGAAGAAGTATCTGTAAGGAAGACTCTGTTAAAATTAAAACAATAAAAACTTCATAAAAGAGCATTAAAAAAGAAAATTGTCTGGATAAAAAAGGTAAATGTATTATACAAGTCTTTGTTTCAGGCAGTTTTCTTGTATTTAATAAAAAACATGGTTGACACTTTTTTAACAATACGATATAATGCCTAATGTGAGAATGATAATTAATTAACGAAAACAAGAAACAAAACGATCCACACCACATAAGATGAACACAAACACATTTAACCGATAACAAACACAGATGTCCTCTCGGAGTCTTTCCTGCACCTGCCTTTGTGGCCGATTTTCCGCCAG
>CAVDQU010000172.1:0-5233 GCA_963611035.1 Agathobaculum sp. | reverse complement strand
AGTAAGAAGCCATTTTTTGAAGAAAAATGAGCGGATTACGAATGTTTTTAGAATGGTTACAGTATCAGGATGGAGCAATCTGCCTGGTCTATAATAGAAGTTTTATGAAAAATGTCCACTGGACATAAAACAGTTTAGGAGGGAAAACATGTACAAGATTGTAAATGCAGAATGTCTGGCAGACAAGATCTATCTGATGGATGTGGAAGCACCCCGTGTAGCAAGAGCCTGTCAGCCAGGAGAATTCGTTATCGTCAAGATAGATGAGGTTGGAGAGAGAATCCCGCTGACCATCTGCGATTTTGACCGTGAGAAGGGTCTGGTAACTATCGTATTCCAGATCGTAGGCGCTTCTACCATGCGTATGGCAGAACTGAAGGCTGGAGATTATTTCCAGGATTTCGTAGGTCCTTTAGGACAGCCATCTGAGTTTGTAAAAGAAGACTTAGAAGAAGTTAAGAAGAAAAAATATCTGTTTGTCGCAGGTGGTGTTGGTTCTGCTCCTGTTTACCCACAGGTTAAATGGATGCGTGAGCATGGCATCGATGTAGACGTTATCGAAGGTTCCAAGACAAAGAGCCTTTTAATTCTGGAAGATAAGTTAAGAGCAGTTGCAGGAAACCTGTATGTAACTACTGATGACGGTTCCTATGAGCGTAAAGGCATGGTAACTGAGGTTATCAAAGACCTGGTTGAAAATCAGGGCAAAAAGTATGACGTATGTGTTGCCATCGGGCCAATGATCATGATGAAATTCGTATGTAAGCTGACCAAGGAACTGGGAATCCCAACCATCGTCAGCCTGAACCCGATCATGGTAGATGGAACTGGTATGTGCGGAGCATGCCGTGTTTCTGTAGGCGGTGAAGTGAAGTTTGCATGTGTAGACGGACCTGAGTTTGACGGACATCTGGTAGATTTCGACCAGGCTATGAAACGTCAGCAGATGTATAAGACAGAAGAAGGCCGTGCAGTCCTGAAATTCCAGGAAGGCAAGACACATCACGGCGGATGCGGAAACTGCGGAGGTGAAGAATAATGGACGTATTAAAGAGAGTACCTGTCAGAGAACAGGATCCAAAGGTAAGAGCTACTAATTTTGAGGAAGTATGTCTTGGATATAATCAGGAAGAGGCACAGGAAGAAGCAACCCGCTGCTTAAACTGCAAGAACGCACAGTGTGTAAAGGGCTGTCCTGTATCCATCAACATTCCTAAATTCATTTCAGAAGTAAAAGAAGGCAATTTTAAAGAAGCAGCAGCAACCATCGCTGAATCCAGTGCACTGCCTGCAGTCTGTGGACGTGTATGTCCTCAGGAAAGCCAGTGTGAAGGAAAATGTATCCGCGGCTTTAAGGGCGATCCTATTTCCATTGGTAAACTGGAGCGTTTCGTAGCTGACTGGTCCAGAGAAAACGGTGTTGTACCTGCTAAGCCAGAAACCACCAACGGCATCAAGGTAGCTGTCATCGGCTCCGGTCCTTCCGGTCTGACCTGTGCAGGAGACCTTGCAAAACTGGGCTATGAAGTAACCATTTTCGAGGCACTTCATGAGCCAGGCGGCGTTCTTACTTATGGTATCCCTGAGTTCCGTCTTCCAAAGACCAGAGTGGTACGTCCAGAAGTAGAGAACGTTAAGAAATTAGGCGTTAAGATCGAAACAGACGTTATCATCGGCAAGTCCGTTACTATCGATGAACTGATGGAAGAGGAAGGCTTCAAGGCTGTATTTATCGGTTCCGGTGCCGGACTTCCTAAGTTTATGGGTATCCCGGGAGAGAACGCAAACGGCGTATTATCCGCAAATGAGTACCTGACCAGAAGCAACCTGATGAAGGCCTTCCGTGATGACTACGACACACCGATCTACTTAGGCAAGAAGGTTGCCATCGTAGGCGGCGGAAACGTAGCAATGGATGCTGCAAGAACTGCTCTTCGTCTTGGTGCAGAGGTACATGTTGTATACAGAAGAAGTGAGGCAGAGCTTCCAGCCCGTGCTGAGGAAGTTCACCATGCAAAAGAAGAAGGCGTTATCTTCGATCTTCTGACCAACCCGGTAGAGATCTTAACAGATGAAAATGACTGGGTAACCGGCATGGTAGTCCGCAAGATGGAACTGGGCGAGCCAGATGCATCCGGACGCCGCAGACCAGTAGAAGTAGAAGGCTCTGATTACACCATCGACGTAGATACCGTTATCATGTCCCTTGGTACTTCTCCAAACCCACTGATTTCCTCTACCACAGAAGGACTGGAGACCAACAAGTGGAAATGCATCATCGCTGATGAAAACAACGGCAAGACCACCAAGGAAGGCGTATATGCAGGCGGCGACGCTGTAACAGGTGCAGCAACCGTTATCCTTGCAATGGAAGCTGGTAAAGCAGGCGCAAGAGGTATTGATGAGTACCTGAAAGGAAATAAGTAATACCCTTTAAATATTGATTAAGATAAAAATGATATCCCTTTGCAGTTAAGTTTCAAGAGACTGCAGAGGGATATTTTTATTTTTAATTTATAAATGTTAACAGAATTTTTATATTTCCAATCTGTAAAGATTGTGTTAAGATAAAAATATAAAAAATGCTTCTGTATGGGGCGTACATAGGAGGGTATGTATATGGGAACTAACATTATTGTAACGGCTATTGTGGTCGTGTATCTTCTTCTCATGTTATGGATCGGCTGGTATTCTTCCACTAAGATCACCAGCAATACAGACTTTATGGTAGCAGGAAGACGATTAGGTCCCCTTTTAATGGCGGGAACACTGGCTGCTACAGAGATCGGCGGCGGAAGCTCCTTAGGTGTTGTACAGAATGGTATGTCAGGCTTTGGTTTAAGCGCTTCCTGGTATATTACCACCATGGGAATTGCCTTTGTTATCTTAAGCTTTGTGGCACCAAAGTTTCGTGCAGCCACCGTTAAGACCGTTCCGGAATATTTCCGCAGACGTTATGGCAAAGAATGTGGTCTCATCACAGCGATCATCATGCTGCTTCCCCTGGTAGGACTGACAGCCGGACAGTTTATCGCCTCAGCGGTTATCCTTTCTACTATGCTGAACATTAATTATCAGATGGCAGTTGTGATCGTGGCAGTCGTTGTTACAGCTTACTCCATTATGGGCGGTCTGTGGAGTGTTACATTGACAGACTTTGTGCAGGTATTCCTGATCGTCATCGGTATGATCATTGCCATTCCTTTCGCTTTAAATTACGCAGGTGGATGGAGCAGTGTAACAGCCAATATTGAGCCGGGAACCTTAAGTATGTTTAAGGGATATGATGTATTCGGTATTATTTCTCTTGTTGTCATGTATACGGCTACTTTCTCCGTTGGCCAGGAAGCGGTGTCACGTTTCTACGCGGCAAGAGATGAGAAGGCAGCAAAAGGCGGCGCATGGCTGGCAGCTCTTATTAACTTTATTTATGCGTTTATCCCAACTATTTTAGGTATCATTACACTGGCACTGATCAACATGGGCAAGTTCAGTTCAGAACAGTTTGCTTCTGTAGGTGCCCGTTATGCACTTCCTGTACTGGCTATGAATACCATGCCGGCCTTGATCTGCGGTCTGCTTTTTTCCGGTATCATTTCCGCAACTATGTCCAGCTCTGACTCTGACCTGTTAGGTGCCGGTTCTATTTTCGCAAATGATATTTACAAGGCGGTATTAAAACCAGACGCTTCCAGCCAGTCTGTTATGAATGTAACAAAGATCGTTATGTGTCTGGTAGGCGTTGCATCTATGTTTATTGCCCTGTTTAATACCCAGAGCATCGTTTCTATCCTGATGTTCTGCTTTACCTTACGTGCAGCCGGATCTTTCTTCCCATATGTGATGGGACATTACTGGAAGAAAGCTTCCAAGGCCGGAACCATTGCATCCTTACTTGCCGGAACGATCGTTGTTGTTTATCTGGAACATATTTCCGGCGGCGTGCTGTTTGGCATTAAGTTCAGCCAGCCAATCATTCCTGGTCTGGTAGCAGCCTTTATCGGATTTATCGTATTCTCCATGATCATGCCTCCTGAGCATGAGACAACAGAATTAGCACCAGAAGAAGATGATTAAGGTATAAAAATATCCCCACCTGTGATGTGCAGGTGGGGAATTTTATAAGACATTTATTTAAAACCGCCAGCGGCGGTTTTTGTATTTTAGAAGATTTATTCTCACCTTTGGTGGGAAAGGAAACAATAATTTTATTTTGCAGCACGTACAGCTACCTGTATGGCTTCTGCCATTACCTCAGCAGCCAGTGTTCCTGCCATATTTACCTCAGCAGCTACTTTGGGTCCGCAGGAAGCAGCATAGATGGAATCACCGTCTGCCATAGTTCCTACAGGATTGATACAGCGGGAGTAGGCGCTGCGGGTCATGGAAGCGATCTTATTTAGTTCAGCTTTAGTAAAATCGCCGTTTGTGATAATGGCACCAATGGTAGTATTGGAGTTTTTAGCAGTAAACAGATCTGTCTGCTGGCTCAGCTTATAAAGTTCCTCTCTGGAGTCTGCAAAGCCGTCCGTACCTGGCAGTTTGGGTCCTGCGATCTTTTCACCGGTGGATGGATCATAAATGTCGCCTAAAGCATTTAAAACTACCATAGCGGCAACTTTCAGATTTCCTGCGCTTACGGCATAAATGCCAAGCCCTGTTTTGGTAGCATATTCCCGGCCACAGATCTTTCCCACAGTGGCGCCGGTTCCTGCACCGATGATCCCGCTTTCTGGCTGGTTCCTTTCTGCATCTTCACATGCAGCATATCCCATGGCCGCATCCGGTCTGACATCTGCCCGGCCGATCCCCAGGTCATAAATGCAAGACTGGCATACTAAAGGCACTTTGGCAAACCCGGTATCATAGCCGATCCCATGTTCCTCCAGATAACGCATAACGCCGTCACTGGCTGCCAGACCAAAAGCAGAGCCGCCGGATAATACAATAGCATTAATAGGATTATCAGCAGTCACGGGAGAGGTAAGAGGCGTTTCCCTGGAAGCCGGGCCGCCACCGCTGATATCACAGCCGGCTTTTGCTCCTTCATCAAAGCGAAGAACTGTAACGCCGGTCATGGCTTCCATATCCTGGGCATTTCCTATACGCAGCCCTTCCAGCTCTGTGATCGATATTTCTTTTAAAGGCGGAAATAATTTCATAATAAATAACTCTCCTTATATATAATGATGTTGGGGGCAAAAGGTATTTTGACCCCTCTGATACCGAATTG
>CAVDQU010000171.1:0-5244 GCA_963611035.1 Agathobaculum sp. | reverse complement strand
GAAGCAAATATCGCAAACATCAAACGTCAGATCAAGCAGATCGCTGCTATCTACGACTGGGATATGGAAGTAAATACCACAGATCCTGAATTCTATAAGTGGACCCAGTGGATCTTCGTTCAGATGTTCAAGAAGGGCCTTGCATATGAGAAGGAATTCCCAATCAACTGGTGTCCTTCCTGTAAGACAGGTCTGGCTAACGAGGAAGTTGTAAACGGCTGCTGCGAGCGCTGCGGAACCCCTGTTACCAAGAAGAACCTGCGTCAGTGGATGTTAAAGATCACAGCTTATGCAGAGAGACTGTTAAATGACCTGGATAAGCTTGACTGGCCGGAAAAGGTTAAGAAGATGCAGACTGACTGGATCGGAAAATCCTACGGTGCAGAGGTTGACTTCCCGATCGACGGCAGAGATGAGAAGATCACTGTTTACACCACAAGACCGGATACTCTTTACGGTGCAACCTTCATGGTACTGGCTCCAGAGCACAAGCTGGCTAAGAGCCTTGCAACAGACGATACAAGAGAAGCAGTAGAGAAATACATTTTCGATTCCTCCATGCGTTCCAACGTAGACCGTATGCAGGCTAAGGAAAAGACAGGCGTATTTACCGGAAGCTATGCAATCAACCCATTAAACGGCGCAAAGACACCGATCTGGCTGTCTGATTACGTACTGGCTGACTACGGTACAGGCGCTATCATGTGCGTACCTGCCCATGATGACAGAGACTTTGAATTTGCAAAGAAATTTGACCTTCCGATCATCCAGGTTATTGCCAAGGATGGCAAGGAGATTGAAAATATGACTGAAGCTTATACAGAAGCAAAGGGTATCATGATCAATTCCGGCGAGTGGAATGGCATGGAATCTTCTGTATTAAAGAAAGAAGCTCCACACATCATTGAGGAGAAGGGCTTTGGCCGCAAGACTGTAAACTACAAACTGCGTGACTGGGTATTCTCCCGTCAGCGTTATTGGGGCGAGCCGATCCCGATCGTTCACTGCCCGAAGTGCGGCTGTGTACCGGTACCGGAAGATCAGCTTCCATTAAAGCTTCCTGAGGTAGAGAGCTATCAGCCTACAGGAACCGGCGAATCACCACTGGCTGCTATTGACGAGTGGGTAAATACCACCTGCCCGGTATGCGGCGCTCCTGCTAAGAGAGAGACAAACACCATGCCTCAGTGGGCTGGTTCTTCCTGGTATTTCCTGCGTTATGTGGACAACCACAACAGCGAAGCTCTGGTTTCCAGAGAGAAAGCAGACAAGTATTTGCCAGTTGATATGTACATCGGCGGCGTAGAGCATGCAGTTCTTCACTTACTGTATTCCCGTTTCTACACCAAGTTCCTGTGCGACATCGGCGTAATTGACTTTGATGAGCCATTTAAGAAGCTGTTTAACCAGGGTATGATCACTGGTAAAAACGGTATTAAGATGAGTAAGTCCAAGGGCAACGTTGTTTCCCCAGATGATCTGGTAAGAGATTACGGCTGCGACTCCTTAAGACTTTACGAACTGTTCGTAGGACCGCCAGAACAGGATGCAGAATGGGATGACAGAGGTATTGAAGGTGTATCCCGTTTCCTGAACCGTTTCTGGAACCTGGTTATGGACCACAAGGATAAAGATATCAAGGAAACCAAGGAAATGGTCAAGCTGCGTCATAAAATGGTTTATGATATCGAGCAGAGATTTAACCAGTTCAGCTTAAATACCGTTATTTCCGGTTTCATGGAATACAACAACAAGTTAATGGATCTGGCTAAGAAGGAAGGCGGAATCGATAAGGAGACCTTAAAGACCTTCGTTATCCTGTTAGCTCCATTTGCACCTCATATCGGTGAAGAGCTGTGGAGCCAGTTAGGCCAAACCGGCAGCGTATTCCATTCCCAGTGGCCAGAGTGCGATACCGAGGCTATGAAGGATGATGAAGTAGAAGTAGCTGTTCAGGTAAATGGCAAGACCCGTGCTGTTATCAGTGTTCCAGCTGACATCTCCAAGGAAGATGCCATTGCTCAGGGCAAGGAAGCAGTAAAGGATAAGATGACTGGAAATATCGTAAAAGAGATCTACGTTCCAAAGAAGATCATCAATATTGTTTGCAAGTAATATAAAAATGAAAATACAAAAGAAAAAATGGATGGCTTTTGCGGCAGCGGTTCTTGTTGCCGCAGGAGCATTAGGCATAACATCTTTTGCGGCGGGAAAAGCAGATCTAAACGCTAAGACCGGTGGACCGGGAGAGACGGCTGCAGTGGATCAGATCCTTGCAGTAGCCGGAACTGGTGACTGCAACGCAGACATTTCCTATTATAAGAAGGAAAACGGAAACTGGGAGTTAAAGTGGACAGAAAAAGGCTATGTAGGAAGAAATGGTATTACAGATGATAAAAAAGAAGGAGACGGAGCGACTCCTTCCGGTACCTATTCCTTTGATCTGGCTTTCGGTCTTTTAGATGATCCGGGAAGTGTACTTCCTTATCATAAAATCACAGAGGGAGATTTCTGGGTGGATGATCCTGCCAGTCCCCATTACAACCAGCTGGTAAATGATAAGACCACAGCAAAAGACTGGAATTCCGGGGAAAACCTGATCAAAGCCACTCCTTATTATAATTACGCTTTAAATCTGGATTATAATAAAGAAAGAACACCAGGCGTGGGTTCCGCTATTTTCCTTCACTGCTTTATGGCAACTTCTTATAAAAGTTCCTCAGGCTGTATCTGCCTGCCAGAAGAGAGGATGAAAGAACTGATCGGATCTGTAGATGCCGGTACAAGAATTGTGATCGCGAAAGATGCGCAGCATCTGAATTTAAAAGATATTATGAAATAATAACAAGGGGCGCCGATTTGGCGCCCTTTAATGTTATATGATTATACGAGAATGCGCAAATAGCGCGTTTGATAACTTAATTATCAGATTTTTCAGAGCTGTATTTCTTGCAAATAGAAACGACCACTCCGCTTAAAGCCAGCAGTGCCAGTGCATTAGGAATGACCATAAGGCCGTTAAAGAAGTCGGCCAGTGTCCATACCAGATCCACTTTTAACATAGAACCGACAACGATAAATACGGCTACCAGCACAGAATATGGGATCATTCCCTTTTTGCCGAATAAATGTTTTACGTTGATAGAGCCGAAAAAGTGCCAGCCAAGGATGGTGGAAAATGCGAAGAACAGCAGGCATACTGCGATGAAAATATCACCGAAAGAACCAAATACAGTAGAAAACGCATACTGGGTCAGCATGATACCGTCCTTGCCGCTGCTTAAAGAGTCGGTAGTAAGGATGCTGAATACGGTCAGGTTTAATACAATAAAGGTATCAATAAATACGCTGATCATGGCAGCAAGTCCCTGGCAGTGAGGATTTTTCACAACTGCTCTTGCGTGGGCGTGAGGTGTAGAACCCATACCGGCTTCATTGGAGAAAAGACCTCTGGCAACACCGTAGCGGATAGCTTCTCTTACTGTTATACCTGCCGCACCGCCTAAAACAGCAGATGGATTAAAGGCACCTAAAAAGATCTGGGCAAATGCAGATGGCAGACGGGTAATATTGCAGAGGATCACGATCAGGCTTCCTGCAATATACACAAGCGCCATAAATGGAACCAGTTTTTCTACAACTGCAGCCAGCCGGTTGGTGCCGCCAATAAATACGAAAAGGGAAACAACAGCCAGAAGAAGACCTACTGTAAAAGGCGGAATAGAGATATTCCGTGAGGTAAATACCTGGCTGAAAGCAGTACTGATAGAGTTAGACTGTACCATGTTGCCCATAAATCCAAGAGCCAGGATCAAAAAGATGGCAAAAACAACGCCAAGGATCTTGCCAAAAAGTCCTTTAAATGCAGCATGGATGTAATAAACAGGACCGCCTGTCACTTCTCCATGCTTTACGGTTTTATAATTCTGTGCAAGAGTAGCTTCTGCATAAATGGTTGCCATGCCAAAGAAAGCAGACATCCACATCCAGAAGATAGCGCCTGGGCCGCCGCCGATGAGGGCAGTAGCAGCACCGGTCAGGTTTCCGGTACCTACCTGGGCTGCAATAGCAGTTGCAACAGACTGAAAGGAGGTCATTTCTCCTTCTTTTTTCTCATGTTTTTTTCCGATACCGCCGAATACCTGCTTTAAGCCCTGCTTAAATTCGCGGATCTGAACGAATTTCAGACGGAATGTGTAATAGATACCAGTGCCGCACAGTAAAAGGATCAGAATTACATTCCACAAAAAAGTGTTGGCAGAATTGACCATTTTCACAAACATGTCCATAATAATAGTTTCTCCCTTGTATTATGTTCTACATCTGTGGATCGTCTGATTCCGCCCTGTCCTTTTGCCTGAGAGATTGGCAGGAAATATTCCATGTCTTTCCTGCTGTACACCTTCGGCGCTCATTTCAGATAATGAAAGAGACTCTCCAGAGTAGTATATCGTCACGGCTTTTGCCGCATGGGGAGAATATAGCATATATAAAATGAAAATGCAATAATGAAAAAAGTACAAAAAAAGGTACAAAAAGCTGGAAAAATGATCTATTTGTAAATTCCGCCTGCGATCTTTCCGGCTGCTAACTTTAAAAACTGAAGTTTTTTCCGGTCCTTTTCCGGCATGTGACAGCTTAATATTTCTACCAGAAGGGCGGTTTCAGAGTCTGTAAAATGCAGTCCCTTTGCATTGGCTTCCTGGCATATATGCAGAAAGCTGTTCATAAAATGGGACGGGTCCGTGTGAGCTATTTTCTCCGCAAATTCCGTTAATAAGCTTACTTTTTCAGGATCCATGGTCTTAAGACGAGGATCCTGTTTCCAGTTATTGTCCATAAAGGCTCCTTTCCGGTAAATGGTTCAGGTAAATGGCAGAAAAACGCCAGGGTCAGTTCATAGCCTGCAATGCGGAGATGACCATTTGCAGAGTTTCAAAACGTGCCTGCTGTCCAGGTGTCAAAAAACGGCGGATCTGCTCTAAGGGAGTCTGGCCTTCTAATAATGCGTTTGCTACGTCCATAAGACTCTGCTCTCCTGGATTTCCATAAGGTTTTAAGGCTTTTAAAAGCTCTTTGGGAGATGCAGGTCTTTCAGGAGGAGAGTCCAGAGAGCAGATCCCCATAGTGGCTGTCTCACCATTTTCAAAAAGCTGGAAAGTGTTTCGCAGTTCCTGGATCTTTACAAACATGGAAAGGGTGCGCTGCTGGGGGACATTTAAGTAGGGGAGTGCTGCCTTCATC
>CAVDQU010000170.1:0-5245 GCA_963611035.1 Agathobaculum sp. | reverse complement strand
CAACGTTTCCAGCGTTATTTTATGGACCGCTATTGTCGGAGGATTTGGTACTGTAACAGGACCGGTATTAGGAGGTATTATCATGCAGGTACTTCCAGAAATATTGAGATTTCTCGGAGATTGGCGTCTGGTTGTATACGGTTTGATCCTTTTGATCGTAATTCTTCGTTTCCCAGGTGGTCTGTATCCGTACATTCAGATATTCTGGGAGAAACATAAAAATGGAAAATCTGCTGATACAGCAACTGGAAAGGGGTGAAGATCATGGCAATTCTTGAATTAAAAGGTGTAACGAAGAAATTTGGTGGCCTGACTGCAGTGGATGGTGTGAACCTTAAAGTTGAAGAAAATCAGATCTGTGCTTTGATCGGCCCCAATGGTGCAGGAAAAACCACAGTATTTAATATGATCACTGGTGCGTATCAGGTATCATCTGGGGATGTGATCTTTAACGGGGAGAGTATCTGTGGCAAGAAGCCACATGAGATAGTGAAAAAAGGAATTGCCAGAACATTCCAGAATATCCGCCTGTTTAAATCATCAAGTGTTCTTGATAATGTTATGACTGGATTTCACTGTAAGACAAAGACAGGAATGTTCAATGTAATTTTCCAGCCTGGCAAATGCCGGAAGGAGGAAGAAGAATGTCGGAAAAAGAGCCTTGAGATCCTTCGTTTCCTGGGATTGGAAGATGTAAAAGATACACCGGCGGGAAGCATTCCTTATGGACATCAGAGACTTCTGGAAATTGGTCGTGCGCTGGCAACAGGTCCGAAGCTTTTACTGTTAGATGAACCGGCTGCTGGTATGAACTCTCAGGAGAAAAAAGAACTGGTAGATATTATCCATAAAATACGTGATACATATCATCTGGCTGTACTTCTGGTAGAGCATGATATGGAACTGGTAATGGGAATTTCTGAGAATATTACAGTGATCAGTTTTGGCCGCAGAATTGCCGATGGCAATGCAGAAGCGATCCAGAACAATCAGGATGTAATTGAAGCTTATCTGGGAAGGAGCGATGATTAATATGGCAGAGACAATGTTAAAGGTCACTGACCTTGTATCCTCCTACGGAAATATTAAGGCTTTAAAAGGAATCAGCCTGGAGGTAAATAAAGGTGAGATCGTTTCACTTCTTGGAGCAAATGGTGCAGGAAAGTCTACATTTATGAAATCTATTCTTGGAATGGTAAACATTGAGAGTGGAAGCATCCAGTATAAAGGACAGGAAATTGTAGGCAAGAAAAGTCATGAGATCGTACCTATGGGAATTTCTCTGGTTCCAGAGGGGAGAAAGATCTTTGTAGATGTGACAGTAGAAAAAAATCTGGAAATTGGCACCTTTTTCCGCAAGCGGTCAGCTTCAAGAGACAAGGAATTGCTTGACATGGTTTACCAGATCTTTCCAAGAATGTACGAAAGAAGAACACAGCTTGGTGGCACTCTTTCAGGTGGTGAACAGCAGATGCTGGCGGTAGGACGCGCTATTATGTCAGATCCGGAATTCCTGATGTTGGATGAGCCATCCATGGGTCTTGCGCCGCTGGTAGTTGCAGAAATCTTTAATGTTATTAAAAAAGTTCATGAAATGGGCATTACCGTGCTTTTAGTAGAGCAGAATGCAAAGATGGCGTTAAAAATCAGCGATAAGGCTTATCTTCTGAATACAGGATCTATCGTTGCCAGTGGAACCGGTAAGGAGTTTTTGCAGAGTGATATTTTGACAAGTGCTTATCTTGGAAGCGGAAAGAAGGGCTGAGATTATGAAACTGGAAAATTTAAAACTGAACCTTGAAACAGAGCTGGTACTAAATGTAGGAGATCCGATTGGTAAGACCAATGCACCACGTTGTTATAATAAACTGTTTGAACGGTTGGATATGAATGCCATTATGCTTCCCTGTGAGATCAAAAAAGGACAGCTTCCGCAGTTTTTGGATGCATGCCGTCTGATGGGAATTCATTATCTGTGTCCTACCATGCCTCATAAAGGAGATTTTGTAGATCTTTTGGATGATGTGGATGAGACTTCTAGGCTGTTCCGCTCCGTTAATGCGATCCGTATTGACGAGAAGGGAAGCCATGGAACCGGCATGGACGGTAAGGGTGCTATTAAGGCTATGTTGGATGGCGGTGCGAAGCTGGATGGGATCAATGCAATGATATATGGAGCAGGTGGGATCAGTGGTGTTATTTCTTATGAACTGTCCCGCCAGAATGTAAAGAAACTTTATATAGCAAACATTACACCAGAGGAGCCGGAGAGGATTGCAAAGGTACTGAGGAAAAATACAGCGATGGAGGTAGAAGTTCTTTCTCTTGATCCTGCCGGATTGGACCGCGCAGCTGAAAAATGTGAACTGTTTGCAAATCTGACGCCTCTTGGCATGAAGGGTTTTCCATATCGTCATGAGTATCTAGGCTTTATAGACCGGCTGCCTAAGACGGCCACCGTATTTGACAGTGTGATCAATCCACCGGTATCTGAAACCCTTGAAGCAGGTCAGAAGAACGGACTGAATACGGTGCCAGGTATGATGATGCTGGTATCTCAGATGGATGTGATTTTTGATTATTTATTCAATAAGAAAATTACGGAAGATGATAAATTGGCATGTATTGAGGAACTTTGCACATTTCTGAATGTGCCAAATCCTGTGAAGAAACAGGCGTAATCTAAGAAGGCGTGTAATAATGACAAGAATTTCCTATGAAGAACTTTTGAATGAGTTTAAGAGAGTACTGATCAGCAGAGGATTTAATGAGAAACTGGCAGAGGATGCGGCAACTGTTTTTGCACAGAACAGCCTGGACGGTATTTACAGTCACGGCATCAACCGTTTCCCAAGAGTTGTATCTTACCTGGATAAGGGGGGAGATCAAACCTGAGAATATTGCAGAGTGTATCGAGTCACAGGGAGCAATTGAACGTTGGGATGGACACAGAGGATTTGGTCCGTTGAATGCGAAAATGGCTATGGACCGTGCTTGTAAACTGGCAAAACAGTATGGTGTGGGCGTGGTAGCCTTGGGTAACAATAATCACTGGATGCGTGGTGGTACCTATGGCTGGCAGGTAGCAGACAATGGCTGCATTGGTATCTGTTGGTCTAATACGATGCCGAATATGCCTGCATGGGGCGGTAAGAACAAAAAAATTGGTAACAATCCATTTATTTTCTCAGTGCCAAAATCCAATGGGGAGCATGTGGTTGTGGATTGTGCAGTTTCCCAGTTCTCTTATGGAAAGATCGAAGAAGCAAAATTGAAAGGAAAACAGCTTCCAGTTCCTGGTGGATATGATGAGGAAGGCAAGCTTACAACAGATCCAGCAGCAATTGAGAAGAGCTGGAGAGTGCTTCCAATGGGCTACTGGAAGGGCAGCGGTATTTCTATCCTGCTGGACCTGATCTCTACTGTATTGACTAATGCAAACTCTGTTCAGCAGATTGGTACCTTTGGAGATGAGGTAGGGTTATCCCAGATCATGATCGCCATTGACCCTGGCAAGTTCCAGGGAGCAGAGGTTACAGATGCAATCGTAGATGAACTGATTTCCGATATCCATTCTTCTGTGCCAGTTAAGGAAGGAGAAAAGGTATTTTATCCTGGCGAGATTGAGATTGGAACAAGAAAAGATAACATGGAAAATGGTATCCCGGTGATTGACGAGGTATGGGAGCAGATTAAAGCATTTTAGTGCAACTGGGAGGTAAAAATGAAAGCTGTAAAAATTAATGAGCCATGGAAAGTAGCGTGTGTAGATATTGAAAAACCAGTACCAAAGGAAGGGGAGGCCCTGATCCGTATTGTGACTGCGGGAATTTGCGGAAGTGACATTGGCGCATTTCGTGGTACAAATGGTTTAGTGACCTATCCAAGAGTGATCGGACATGAACTGGCAGGCGTAGTGGAGTCTATTCCTGAAAATAATAAGAATGGTATCAAGGTTGGGGATCGTGTAGTAGTAGATCCATATATTTACTGCAAACATTGTTACCCGTGCCGTATCGGCAGGACAAATTGCTGCACAGATCTGCATGTGCTGGGTGTGCATGTAGACGGTGGCATGGCAGAGTATTTTACTCATCCAGCAGATCTGCTGATCAAGATTCCGGAAGGAATGACCTGGGAAGAAGCAGCTATGGCAGAACCATTGACTATTTCTCTGCATGGAATTCACAGAGGCGGTTTCAAGTCTGGCGAATATTGTGCGATCATCGGTGCAGGTCCTATTGGTCTGGTAGCTGGTATGATTGCTCAGGCTTATGGAGGTCATGCAATCTTACTCGATCTGGTACAGGAACGGCTTGATTTTGCAAAATCCATTGGTATTGAATATGTGATCAATTCCGGTAAAGAGGATGCAGCAGCAACGATTGCGGAGATCACCGGAGGCGATATGGCACAGCTTGTGATGGAATGCTCTGGTGCAAATGCCGCGATCCGCAATACCCTTGATCTCGTGTCCAATGCAGGCCGTATCACATTTACAGGATGGCCAAAGAAAGAAACATCTATTCCTACAGATATGATCACTAAGAAAGAAGTGGATATCCGTGGAGCCCGGACAAGCGCAGGTGAGTTTGAAGAGGCACTGGAACTGATCCATACAAAGAAAGTGGATATGAATAAGATATTAACAAAGGTGATCCCTATTGAAGAGACACCGGACACCATCGTTGATATTGAGAAAAATCCGGGCAATTATATGAAAGTAGTTGTCAGGATCGCTGATGATCCGAATCCAGAAAGATAAAAACTGTGTTGGTGCTGCTTCAACCAGTCTGAATCATTATGGAAATAAATCCCTTATCTCTTTCCGCCGCTGTCCATTTGTTTCGTGGGCAGCGGCGGCATTTGAAGTTAAAAACAAAAAAATATACAATTAACAGGAGGATGTTATGACATTAGAAAACATATCTAATATTGAAGGGTTATTTGAGGTGATTAACGAGTGCAAAGGTCGTGTGGAACTGGTATCGCCTGAGGGGGATAAGATCAACTTAAAATCAAGACTTGCCCAGCTGTTGGCTGTAGCAGGTGTATTTTCCAGTGGTTATATCCGTGAATTGGAACTGAATATAGAAGATCCTGATGATGTGAACCGGATTTTGGAATTTGCAGTGACAGGTGAAAGTCTGGAAGAAAGTAAATAAGTAAGTTGAGATAATGAATACGAATGCCTATGTTTCATGTGACTAACAGACCAAAACGGTTGGTTGAAGCTCTCTGACGA
>CAVDQU010000169.1:0-5390 GCA_963611035.1 Agathobaculum sp. | reverse complement strand
ACCAGCACCACCATACTCACGAAAAACAGGCCCCCATACCAGCCATACAGCCAGTGGTGGCCTGTCTCTGTTACAGATGCCCGTACATCCAGCAAATGCCATACTCCTAAAAAAAACACGGCGAAAGGCCATAAAAGCCAGACAGATAATTTCTTTTTCATCTTTTCTTTCCCTTTTATTCACCTTTCCCGCAGGTTTCTAACGCAGCTTCCCGTTCTTCCGGCTCTGCTTCTTTTTCTTCCAGAAATTTCTGTTCCAGAGCCATTTTCTGGATCAGCTCCCTCTGCTTGCTTTCAAGCTGGGATAACTGGATCGTCATGCCAAATGCCTTTACGATCAGCAAAAAGATCATAAACAGGAACAAAAAGTTTGGCGTAGAATAAATTCCCAAAAGCCTTGCACAAAGATCTGCCGCTCCCGGAACTACCGCAAATACAACCAGGATCAGGGCCATGATCACCCAGAACATAGCAGCCTCGATCTGCACTTTTGCCTGTCGTATCTTGCGCATCATAAATGTCATGGTGATAACAGAAACCACGATCAGTACCACACGAAGCATCATTGTCATCATCGTCTGTCACCGCCTTCTTTTTTCTCCAGCCAGTATTCCCGGTTCATGGTACATTTTAAGATCAGCCATTTTGGAAGCATGTGATATGCCTTTCCCATACGGTATCCCATATACTTAAAGCCACTTTTTACAAACATTCCCGGTATCAGCCATGGCTTGTGCTGCTCTGACAAATAATGGGCTGTCTGCTTCACCAGCCGGATGCCTTCGCTTTCAGAATGAATGCCCCCGAATACCTCTGGGTGGTCTGCCTGGGACACAGCCAGGTCAAAATTGCGCTTAAACTGCTGGGTGCAGTTATAATTATGGGAATGGATCACCTTGGCATCAGCCACATAAGCAATGGCATAGTCATCTTCCATCACTGCCTTTCCAGCAAAGATCATGTCTTCGTTGAAAATGGCATTTTTAATAAATCCCCCCTGGAACCAGAATTTCTCCCGGTCATAGGCACAGCATACATTAGAAGCAAAGAAAGTCTTGATACCCAGGCGTTTCAGATCTGCCTTTGTCTTTAAACAGCTTTCCTCGGGATAATTAAAGGAACGTGTATACCGCTCTGCCAACGGACAGTCCTTGTCAGGAAGCTGTCTTGCATAAGCCATGATCACCGCTTCTCCTTCCGGACCTCTCTGGTTAAATGCCCCTATCAGTTTTTCAATTAAAAATTCATCGGCCGGAACTGCGTCATCGGTCATAAACACCACAATATCCGCCCGGCTAAACCGCATTCCTCTGTTTCTGGTGGCACCATGATCAAATTCTGCTTTGGTCAGGTGGTGGACCTGAAGATTACTGATCCCTTCAAAGCCTTTTTCATTCCAGAACGCCTTTTCTGTATTCATTACAATGATCTTCCCTATGGGATAGGTCTGTTTCTCCAGCATCTTTAAAAGTCTGGAAAATTTCTTACCTGGTTTATAGGTAGGAATCACCACATCGATCCATGGCTTGCGAAGAGTATTTTCACTCTTTCTTTCCTCTGTCATTGTCTTGTCTCCTTTTCCTCACTCCTGCAGGACCTTACGGTGCAAAGGCCAAAGCCTGCCGTTTCTCCTGCCATAAGCAGCAGATAACACAGCGCCGCCCCGTTGATGCCAAAAGCCCCGACAAGGCCTCCTGACAGAAAAAACGCTGCTGCAGCTGCCGCTGCATATACAAAAAACACGGTTTTCTGCTTTCGCATGATAACCAGTGCGTAATACATCAGATTTGCCAGTGCATAAAAACCGCCTCCAAGGACGATGCCTGCAAATGCACCAAAATAAACGGTTAGTGTTCCCTTTTCGCCTCCCATAAGAAGCTCCATAATGGACAGTGCCCATTTTCCTAAAATAAGTGTACCTGCCACAGCAAGTATCGTAAGCCCTAAAATAACAACTGCGATGCGTACCAGCGTCTTCTTAAACTCAGCAATCTTTTCTTCTGTCCAAAGATCCGTAAGGGTCGTCAGATAGGGACGTATCACAAAATTGGCTACCATATAAATAACAGAGGTAGGCATAAAAATCAAGTTAAAATATCCTGACGCCGCATTGTTCATCCGGGCATCAATGGCATATTTTGCAGAAGAAAAAATATAAAAATCCAGGAATACGGAAATAAACAAAAATCCCGTATTTTTAAAGAGTTTTGTTACTTTTCCCTTTGTAAAGGTCCAGTCCACATGATCCAGCGCATGGATCACATTCAGGTTAAATAAGAACACGCCCATAGCCTGGGCTGCCACCGCCATGAGGCAGGCAAACAGCAGATGTTTAAATGCCCCCAGCGTCACTGTAAACACTGCTACAGAAAAAATAGTCCTGAAAAAGTTGGACTTTCCTGTAAGATATAAACAACCCTGACGCTGAAATTCCGACTCATACACATCTGCGTATCCGTCAATGACCTTATAGATCACAAGAAGAAGCAGGAGCATACATTTTCCCGCTGTATAATCACCGATCCCCTTGCGGAAAGCAATGGTCCTTGCGGTCAAAAACAGCGCTCCTGCAACCAGTGCAAACATACAGGTTATATTTCTGTGCTCCCTGTATTCCCTGAAGGAATACTCTCCCTTTCCGTCTGTGATCTGGAAGGGCCGGATGCCAAAATAAGCCACTAAGAATAACTGCTGGCCCAATGTAGAATATCCAAAAGAGAAAATACCTCCTTTTTCCTCGCCAGCCATACGGATGACCAGAAAAGAAAGGACCATGCTTGCAAAGGCATAGACAAAACTGCCTGCAATATTCCACATTACATTGGCTCTTGCAACATTATCTCCCTTATATAATAACTGCTTCGTAAGATTTTTCATATTTTTTCTATTTAATCCCTTATGCTTAACGCTTTCTGAAGTTCTGGATGACAAGTATGGATAACAGCATGCGCACCATGTAGCTTGCGGCTGTCAGCGGCTTCAAATAGCTTTCTCCTGCTGTACGGTCGTCAATAGTGACCTGCACCTCCGCGATCTTCGCTCCCTGACGGATGAGGAAAGATACTGTATCCGGCTCTGGTCCATAGTTTAAGTTCCAGGCAAATTCCCCGATCATCTTCCTGCTGAAAAGGCGCATTCCGGAAGTCGGGTCCTTGATCTTCGCCCCGGTGGTCAGCCAGATCGCCGTTCCGATGAGACGGCTTCCAAGCATACGCATGGACCAGCTTTTCTTCTCTGTTACAAAACGGGAACCAATGACAATGTCATAGCCTTCATCCATTTTTTCTTTCATGGCCTTAATATATTCCGGGCGGTGCTGTCCGTCGCCGTCAAACTGTACGGCGTAATTGTAACCCTTCTGCCATGCGTATTTCATACCAGTCTGGAAACAGCCCGCCAGTCCTAAATTTACCGGCAGGTCGATAAAATTGTAGCCCCGCCTGCGGCAGATAGCAGCTGTATCATCTTTGGAGCCGTCGTTGACCACCACATAATCCAGTTCCGGAAAATCATTTTTAATGTGGTCCACTACCCTTTCAATGTTTTTTCCTTCATTGTAGGCCGGTATGACCAAAAGTACCTTATCCATTGTCTTTGTTCCTCAAATCCTTGTTACAGTCCAGCCATGGACTGGTTTGCAACATTTTTCCTTTTATCCTGATATCCATTATCCATCATTACCAGCGCATCTTCAAGACACCTGTGAGAAATTTTACTTCTGCAAGGACTACCGCCAGAAATGCTTTTGCCACAGCCAGTTTTATTCCTTCCAGTTCCAGGTAATGTTCATAATAATATAACTTGCTCTTATGAAGGAGCTTCTGTTTATCACTTATCTTATTATAGCTTTTATCAATGCTTACAGAATGTGCGTGGACATAATAAGCATCTGTCACTAAAAGCTCTTTTAATCCCATTTTCTTTAATTTCTGTCCTAATATTTTCTCTTCATAATAGAGAAATACATGTTTATCAAACAGCTCTTTTAAGTCACCTGGGGTAAAGCAGCCTGTTTTCACCATGAAAAAGGAGCCTGGAAGAGCTCCTACGATACGGCTGGCTCCGTCCGCTGCCACAGGCAGTTTTTCTAATGGTGTTTTCAAACTTGACCGGAACAGCCGCCTGGTCACAAGTCCGGTATCCAAAAGGTCCAGCCACACTGACTGCAGATCCCAATAACTGAAAGAAGGCTGTCCCTTCACATCCACCACCATGGCGGAAGCTACCGCTCCGTCCTCCTGCTGATCCAGCGCATCTGCCACCCGCCGGATACAGGCGTCACTGACCTGTACATCTGGATTAGCGATCACAATGTAATCCGGCTCCAGATACTCTGCTGCATAGTCGATCCCCGCCTGGTTGCCGCTTCCGTAGCCGCCGTTTTTCGTTGTCCTAAAAAGATGCAGCTGCACTCTATTCAAATCATCTGGATTTTCTGAATCATTTGAATCATCTAAAGCAAATTCTTCTTTAAATTCTCCCAATTTTTCCCAGGAGTCATCGGTAGAACAGTTATCTACAATAATGATATTGCGGATCGCTTTGCTGTTCTTCCAGCTTTCTGCCAGTTTCCTGGTTGTCTGTGCATCATTATAATTTAATATTACGGCACATATATTCGCGTCTGCGTCCATAGTTCCTTTCTCTCACTGTGTTATTTTTTATATTTTTTTACCTGATCTGCCATTTACCATAGCAAAGTCAAGATTTTTTTACTTTTTCTGACGTTTTTTACGGTTGTCAATAACCTTCATCCCCAGCCGCCTGCTGATGGCAAGGCGCAGGGCCGGGCATACTCTTGTCATCTGGTTAAAGCACCACCAAAGCTGCATATACCAGAATTGGCCCTTCTGCATAGGCATGTCCTTCCATGGGGTCATAGCCAGATACTTCCGGTACCATTTTCCATAATGGTTGTGGTTGCCTTCGATCCAGGGACGTTCATCTCCCAGGAAATGGATGATCGTCGGCTTCCGCTTTGCAGCAGCAAACTCCTTTGGGCCTACCACCTGGTAAGCACCGCACAACTGTACCAGTGTATTATAACGGAAATACCGGTAATTGGTAAAGAAGTTATATCGCGGGGAAAGTGGTAAAATACGTCCTTTTAACGCCCCGTTAACGGTATCCTGGTCACAGGCAAAAAGACTTCCTGCATGATCCCCGTAAAAATCCAGCATTTTTTTCAGCACATTTTCCCTGCGCCAGCCTGCAAGATCCATTAAGATCACACCGGAGTTAAAATAAGCGTCATCCTTTTCCATATCAATAGACTCTTTCATCTCTTTATAGACTGTTGGCTCCATGATCATGCCCGCCAGACAGTCTCCTAAAGGAGTCTCATACATCTTTTCAATGGAACCGCAGACAATAGTATCGCAGTCCAGATAC
>CAVDQU010000168.1:0-5462 GCA_963611035.1 Agathobaculum sp. | reverse complement strand
GAAGATGTCATGGCTGAACTGTAACGAAAATGCAGAAAGCCTAAGATCAGGTGACAAAATTTGAATCATAACACGGATAATAAAACAGATACAATATATCAACAAACCATCTATCAATATGCAAATATCATCATCGATATATCCCACGAAAGTGTAGATAAGACCTTCCAGTACCGTATCCCGGAGCGCCTTTTGGGACGGGTTGAAGCGGGACAGCAGGTATATATCCCTTTTGGCGCAGGTAGCCATAAGCGAAAAGGGTATGTGGTGGAGCTGACAAACCAGTCGGAATACGATGTATCCAAAATAAAAGAGATTGATTCCCTGGTGGAAGGAAGCATTACAGCCCAGTCCCAGCTGATCCATTTAGCCTGGTGGATGAAGGAGCGGTATGGTTCTACCATGAACCAGGCTTTAAAAACAGTTCTGCCAGTGAAACAGAAAGTGAGGGAAGCGCCAAAGCGGAAGATCCACCTGCTGGCAGATGAGGCGACCCTGGAAGAAGCAATCCAGACTGCAGAACGGAAAAACTACAAAGCCCGCCTGCGCCTTTTATATGCCTTAAAAGAGAACCCGGACCTTCCTTATGAAAATACTCTTCATAAGCTGAATCTCACAGCGACTGCTATCCGCCCATTGGAACAGGTGGGACTTCTCGCAGTCCAGGTGGTAAATCAGTACCGCAATCCCTTAGAGGAGATGCGCCGCCTTTTAACAGATACTTCCAAAGACCGGTGGAAGCCCCCTGTTTTAAATGAAGACCAGAAAAGGATCGCAGATAAGATCTGTGAAAACTATGACAATGGCAGCCGAAAGCCATGTCTCATCCACGGCATCACAGGCAGCGGCAAAACGGAAGTGTACATGGAACTGATCAGCCATGTGATCCGTGTAGGAAAGCAGGTGATCCTTCTGATCCCGGAGATCTCCCTTACCTGGCAGACGGTGATGCGTTTTTATCTCCGTTTTGGGGACCGGGTATCGGTGTTAAATTCCCGTATGTCAGCGGGAGAACGCTTTGACCAGTATGAACGGGCACGAACCGGGGATATTGATATTATCATTGGTCCAAGATCCGCTCTTTTTGTACCTTTTGAGAGGCTGGGAATGCTGATCATTGATGAGGAACACGAAAATTCTTATAAAAGTGAACTTTCCCCCAGATATGACGCCAGGGAAGTGGCGAAGAAACGGGGAGAAATGGAGGGAGCCATGCTGGTCCTTGGCTCTGCAACTCCGTCCCTGGAAACCTATACCAGAGCCGTAAGAGGAGAATATGACCTTTACAAGCTGACCAGACGCGCTAAGGCAGACGCTGTTCTGCCTACAGTGGAGATCGCTGATCTGCGGGAAGAATTAAAAGCAGGCAACCGGTCTATTTTCAGCGCAAGATTAAAAGAGCTTTTAGAGAATCGTCTGGAAAAAGGGGAGCAGGCTATGCTGTTTATCAACAGACGAGGCTATGCCACCTTTGTGTCCTGCCGCTCCTGCGGGGAAGCTGTAAAATGTCCCCACTGTGATGTGACACTGACCTACCACAAAGACGGCCGGATGATGTGTCATTACTGTGGCTATACCATCCGACAGCCAAAAACGTGCCCTTCCTGTGGTTCGCCCTATATAGCGCCTTTTGGCACGGGAACCCAGAAAATAGAAGAGATGGCTCAGAAAATGTTTCCCAAAGCCCGGATCCTTCGCATGGATCTGGATACCACCTCTAAAAAAGGCGGACATCAGCAGATCTTATCTGCCTTTGCAAGAGGAGAAGCAGATATCCTTATCGGCACCCAGATGATCGTAAAAGGCCATGATTTTCCCAAAGTTACTCTGGTAGGCGCTCTGGCAGCGGATCTTTCACTTTATGCCAGTGATTACCGTTGCAGTGAGGAGACATTTGACCTTCTGACCCAGGCGGCAGGCAGAGCAGGTCGTGGAAATACGGCTGGAAATGTTGTGATCCAGACCTACCAGCCAGACCATTACAGCATCCAGACAGCTGCAGCCCAGGACTATGAGGCCTTTTATACCCAGGAAATGAATTTCAGGAGAATGCTTGGCTATCCGCCGGCAGTGGGCCTTTTGACCATTCAGATCGCTGACAAAAACGAAGGGCGTTTAGAGCAGGCGGCAGCCTTATTAACAGATTGTTTGAAACTGTGGATCGGGAAAAATGAGGATCTGTCAAAGAATGAACCGATCCAGTTTATCGGCCCTGTAAATGCCCCGGTGTACAAAGTTAATGATATTTATAGAAAAATTTTATATATAAAGCAGGAAAACTATGATATACTGATACACATCAGGAAAATGGCGGAACAGCGCTTAAAAGAGGTCCAGGGCCTTGAAAGTGTTGTTTTTCAGTCTGACCTGATGTAGTCCTATTGGACTATGGATAAAGATTCCACCTGCCACAGCAGGTGAAATGAATACAATAATACGATATTTAAAGGAGAGATAAAAATGGCAGTTCGTCAGATCCGCGTTATTGGGGATGAAATTTTAAATAAGAAATGTAAACCAGTGAAAGAGATGAACGATCGTACAAAAGAGCTGATCGAAGATATGTTTGAGACCATGTATGAGGCAAACGGTGTAGGCCTTGCAGCTCCGCAGGTAGGTATTTTAAAGAGGATCGTAGTCATTGATGTAGAAGATGGTTATCAGTATGTACTGATCAACCCGGAGATCATTAAGCAGGACGGAGAACAGACTGGCTATGAGGGCTGTTTAAGCGTTCCTGGAAAAACAGGCGTTGTTACAAGACCTAACCATGTAATAGTAAGAGCTTTAGATGAGAACATGGATGAGATTGAAGTAGAGGGAGAAGGCTTACTTGCAAGAGCGATCTGCCATGAATGTGCCCATTTAGACGGCCAGCTTTACACCGAACTGGTAGAAGGCGAACTGATGGATACAGAAACTGAAGAGGAAGAAATTACAGAAGAGTAACACCTCCAGGCGTATTTTGCGTCGGGGAAAGTTGTCTGAGACAATTTTGAAAGGAATGAGAAATACACATGCGTATTGTATTTATGGGAACGCCGGATTTTTCCGTTCCGGCATTAAAAGCATTAGTTGAAGCTGGTCATGAGGTTACAGCCGTTGTGACCCAGCCGGATAAGCCAAAGGGCAGAGGAAAAGATGTCCAGATGACCCCGGTGAAGATCCAGGCCTTAGAATATGGCATCCCGGTATACCAGCCTGTAAAGGTAAAAACACCAGAATTTGTAGAAGTATTAAAGAAAGAAGCGCCAGATGCCATTGTTGTTATTGCTTTTGGCCAGATCTTGTCCAAAGAGATATTAGACCTGCCTAAATACGGCTGTGTGAACATCCACGCGTCCCTGCTTCCAAAGTACCGTGGCGCAGCGCCTATCCAGTGGACCGTTATTGACGGTGAAAAAGAAACAGGCGTTACCACCATGATGATGGATGTGGGACTGGATACAGGTGATATCTTAGAGACCAAAGTGATCCCATTAGATCCGAAGGAAACCAGCGGCAGCTTATTTGAAAAATTAAGTGAAGCAGGCGGCCCATTGATCCTGTCTACTCTTGAAAAACTGGAGAAGGGGACCATTACAAGGACCCCTCAGGGAGAATCAGATACCAGCTATGCAAAGATGCTGACAAAGACTTTGGGAAAGATCGACTGGACTATGTCAGCAGCAGCTATTGAACGCCTGATCCGCGGCTTAAATCCATGGCCAAGCGCTTATACCTTTTATAATGGAAAGACCTTAAAGCTTTGGGATGCAGATGTTTTAGAGAAGGCCGTTCCGGCAGATGCAGTACCTGGACAGGTCCTTCAGGCCGACAAGCATGGCTTTACCATTGCAACAGGAGAGGGCATTTTAAAAATCAACGAACTGCAGTTAGAGGGCAAGAAACGTATGCCAGCAGATGCACTGCTGCGTGGTTTTACCATTACACCAGGAGAGATCCTGGGAGAAAGAGAGTGATCTTATGTACGGCTATATGCCAATGTATTACTTTGACCCAACGTATATTCTGATCCTGATCGGCGTGCTCCTTTCCATGGGTGCTTCTGCCAAGTTAAATGCTACCTACAGCCGTTATTCTTCCGTAGCCAGCCGCTGCGGTATGACCGGCGCCCAGGCAGCACAGCGTATTTTACAGTCCCAGGGGATCTATGATGTAACTGTGCGTCATGTATCGGGAAAACTGACGGATCACTATGATCCAAGAAGCAAGACTGTAAACCTGTCTGATACCGTTTATGGTTCTACTTCTATTGCAGCTATTGGTGTAGCGGCCCATGAGTGCGGCCATGCTATCCAGGATGCCAGGGATTATGTGCCTTTAAGACTGCGTGCAGCCTTGGTGCCTGTAGCTAATTTCGGCTCCCAGATCTCATGGTTTCTCATCATCCTTGGCGTTGTTTTAGGAGGAACCGGTCTTATTAACCTGGGGATCCTTATGTTTTCACTGGCTGTTCTGTTCCAGATCGTTACACTGCCTGTAGAGTACAATGCTTCTCACAGAGCTGTAACTCTTCTTGATTCCATCGGCATTTTAGAGGGACGGGAAGTAGGACAGACCAGACAGGTATTAAATGCAGCGGCACTGACCTATGTAGCCGCAGCTGCATCATCCCTGCTGCAGCTTTTAAGACTTCTGCTTCTGTTTGGAAACAGACGCAGAAATGACTAGAAAGGGGAATTACGTATGGCAAAAGCCATAGACAGAGGCCTGGAAAACAGGGAGATCGTACTGGGGATCCTGACGGAAGTACTGGATAAGGGCAATTTCGTCCATCTGGTATTAAATCAGGCGTTAAGCAAGTACCAGTATCTGGAAAAACCAGACCGGGCATTTATCACCAGGGTAACAGAAGGAACTCTGGAATATCTGCTCCAGATCGACTTTATCATAAACAGCTATTCAAAAACAAAAACAGAAAAAATGAAATCGCTCATCCGTAATATCCTGCGGATGAGTGTCTACCAGCTCCTTTACATGGACCGTGTACCGGACAGTGCTGTGTGCAATGAAGCAGTAAAACTGGCTATACACCACCATTTTCAGGGGCTGAAAGGCTTTGTAAACGGAGTTTTGCGTACCATTGCAAGAAACAAGGAAGAGATAGACCTTTCGAAGCCTTATCTGCGCTACAGCCTTCCCCAGTGGATGTATTCCATGTGGGAAAAAGACTGGGGAAAGGAAAATGCCAAAATCATTGCAGCATCTTTCTTAAAAGAACGTCCTGTATGGGTGCGCTGTAATTTTAATCTTGCCCCAAAAGAAGAGATCCTTGCATCCTTAAAAGAGCAGCAGGCAGTGGCGGAGCCAGTCGAAGGGTTTGATGCTATGGTTGCTTTATCCGGTTATGACTATCTGGAAAGCCTTGAAGCCTTTCAGAAAGGCTGGATCCAGGTGCAGGATATCAGTTCTGCTTTAGTGGGAGAGCTGGCAGCGCCAAAAAAAGAAAGCTATATTAT
>CAVDQU010000167.1:3504-5466 GCA_963611035.1 Agathobaculum sp. | reverse complement strand
GATCACCATTGACGGAGAAGATTATAAACTGGAAGCCAACAATGGCCCGAATAACCTGCACAGCGGTCCAGATCTGTACCACCGCCGTTTATGGGAGTGCTGGTCATATGAGACTTCAGAAGGCAGCCGCCTGGATTTCTTCTTAAACAGCCCAGACGGAGATCAGGGATATCCCGGAAATGCAAAGATCCGTATCAGCTACACCCTTACAGAAGACAGCTGCGTAAAGATCGATTACAACATGGTCAGTGATGCAGATACCGTTGCCAATTTCACTAACCATTGCTATTTCAACCTGGCAGGACATAACAGCGGCTTGGTACTGGATCAGCAGGTATGGCTGGCAGCTGATACATACACACCTGCAGATGCAGTCTCTATCCCCACAGGTGAGATCCTTCCAGTAGCAGGAACTCCTATGGATTTCCGTAAAATGAAACCCATCGGACAGGACATTGAAGCTGATTTTGAAGCTTTAAACCTGGGACACGGATATGACCACAACTGGGTATTAAACCATGAAGCGGGAGTGCTTGGCATTGCAGGAAAAGCAAAAGATCCTGCAAGCGGCCGTGTGATGGAGGTTTATACAGATCTTCCCGGAATGCAGTTTTACACTGCGAACTTCTTAAAAGATGAACGTCCGGGAAAGGGCGGTGCTCATTATAACAGCCGTCATGCATTCTGTTTTGAAACACAGTATTATCCAGATGCCTGCCATAAGCCAAACTTCCCATCACCTATCTTAAAAGCGGGAGATACTTATAAAACGACTACTATTTATAAGTTTTATGCAGAATAATATCCGGTAATCTGCTTCTTGCAGACAAACAGATATAGACATATATGATACAACAAGCAGCCCACTGCCTGAAAAATGGTTATGGGCTGTTTCTTTTAACATCCCATAAATTCTTGCAAGACCCTTAAAAAAATGGTATACTTACAAAATATGTCTTATAAGAGCTATTATCGAGACTTTGTATCAAAAGTCTTATAAAATTTGAGGAATTCAATGTCAAAATCATTATACATTGCAGAAAAACCCAGTGTAGCCCAGCAGTTTGCAGATGCTTTAAAGATCCGGGGACGCCGGAAAGACGGCTATATTGAGTCAGACGACGCTATCGTTACCTGGTGCGTAGGCCATCTGGTAACTATGAGCTATCCGGAAGCATACGATATGAAATATAAGCGATGGAGTTTAAATACACTGCCTTTTCTGCCAAAAGAATTTAAATATGAAGTGATACCCGGCGTGGCTAAGCAGTTTTCCATTGTAAAAGGCCTTCTTACCAGACCAGATGTAGATACCATCTATGTCTGTACCGACTCCGGACGTGAAGGAGAGTACATTTACCGTCTGGTGGCTCAGATGGCCGGTGTAAAAGATAAGAGCCAGAAACGTGTGTGGATCGACTCCCAGACAGAAGAGGAAATCCTTCGTGGGATCCGTGAAGCAAAAGATGAATCCGAATACGATAATCTTTCCGCATCCGCCTATTTAAGGGCCAAAGAAGACTATCTTATGGGTATCAACTTTTCCAGAGTACTGACCTTGCGCTATGGACCGTCTATGTCCCAGTATCTGGGAACCAAGTTTACCGTTCTTTCTGTAGGACGTGTTATGACCTGTGTTTTAGGAATGGTAGTTCGCAGGGAGCGGGAGATACGTAACTTTGTGAAAACCCCGTTCTACCGGGTCCTGGGAAGCTTTCAGGCTGTGGCAAAAGACGGCACACCGGTACTGTTGGACGCAGAGTGGAAAGCCGTAGAAGGTTCAAAGTACTTTGGAACTCCTTATTTATATAAGGAAAATGGTTTTAAAGAGCGTGAAAAAGCAGAAGAGCTGATCGCCTATTTAAAAGAAGAGCCACCTTTAGAAGCAAAAGTCCTTTCCAAAGAAAAGAAGAAAGAGACAAAGAACCCGCCTCTTTTATATAACCTTGCAGAGCTTCAGAA
>CAVDQU010000167.1:0-3494 GCA_963611035.1 Agathobaculum sp. | reverse complement strand
CTCTAAAATGTTTAAAATAAGCCCGGATGAGACCTTAAAAGTAGTCCAGGAACTGTATGAGAAAAAACTGGTAACATACCCAAGAACCGATGCCAGAGTCCTTTCTACAGCTGTTGCAAAGGAAATCTATAAAAATATCAACGGCCTTATGCGTTACGAACCTGTGGCAGGTTTTGCAAAAGAAGCCCTGGATCTTGGAAGTTTTAAAGGGATCGCAAAAACACGCTATGTCAATGACAAGCAGATCACTGACCATTATGCCATTATCCCCACGGGACAGGGAATGGGGAACCTGCGTGGGCTGTCACCTTTATCAGAGAAAGTCTATCAGGTAGTCTGCCGCCGGTTTTTAAGCATTTTTTATCCGGCTGCCATTTACCAGAAATACAGTCTGGTGCTGGAACGGAAAAAAGAGCAGTTTTTTGCAAGCTTTAAAGTGCTGTCAGAACCTGGCTATTTAAAGGTAGCAGATGTGAACCTGGCGAAGAAAAGCAGCATCCAGGAGACCTTTTCTGATGAAAAAGAGGGAAATTCTGCACAAACAGATGAAAAAAACACGGAAATTCCGAAAGTTGACCGAACTCTGCTGCTACAGGTGCTTGCAGATTTGAAAAAAAATGATATACTTACTATAGCGGATCTGAAGGTGAAAGAAGGAGAAACTTCTCCACCAAAGAGATATACCTCCGGTTCCATGATCCTGGCTATGGAAAATGCAGGCCAGCTGATCGAAGATGAGGAGCTGCGTGCCCAGATCAAGGGCAGCGGCATCGGCACCAGTGCCACCAGAGCGGAGATACTGAAAAAACTGGTCAGTATCAAATACCTGAGTTTAAATCAGAAGACTCAGGTGATCACACCATCCCTGTTGGGAGAGATGGTTTATGAAGTGGTGGACCACTCCATCAGACAGTTATTAAATCCTGAGCTGACTGCCAGCTGGGAAAAGGGTCTGACTTATGTGGCAGAAGGTTCCATTACATCGGATGAATACATGGAAAAGCTGGAACGTTTTGTGGCTATGCGCACAGTGAACGTGACCAGATTAAATAACCAGTATGATATGCGGGGACTTTTTGACGCGGCTGCCGCCTTTTACAAAACAAAAAAGGAGAACTGATTACGATGAAACTGAAGGAAATGAAAATTAAAGAGCTGTTTGACACAAGCCATACAATTGCAGAGAGAATATTTGATAACCATACTTATCCATGGGAAGTACTGCCGGAGATCGGTGATTTTATCCGTTCTTTAGGACCTCTTCTTCCAGAAAATGAATACCGCAAGATCGGCAACGACATCTGGGTACACAAGAGTGCAAAAGTAGCACCTACCATTATGATGGCTGGCCCAATGATCATCTGCGAAGGCGCAAATGTACGTCACAGCGCATTCTTAAGAGGAAACGTGATCATCGGTGCAGGCGCTGTTGTAGGTAATTCCTGTGAATTAAAGAATGTCCTGATCTTTGATGAAGCACAGATCCCACATTTCAACTATGTAGGTGATTCCGTACTTGGATACAAGGCTCACATGGGCGCAGGCGCTGTTACCTCCAATGTAAAATCTGACAAGTCCTTAGTGGTAGTACATGCAGAAGATAAGGACGTAGCTACCGGATTCAAGAAGTTCGGTGCGATCCTTGGCGATGGCGTAGAAGTAGGCTGCAACAGCGTTCTGAATCCAGGAACTGTTGTAGGTAAGGAGACCAACATCTATCCATTATCCAGCGTTAGAGGCGGCGTATCCGCTCACTCTATCTACAAGAGCCAGGATAATATCGTAGCAAAAGAAAACCGAGAAGAAGCTCCGGCACCAAAGAAGAGAACCACCAGAAAACCAAAAGTTGTGAAATAATAAATGTCTGAAAAATATAAAAGCAAGGAACAGTGCAGCTTATTAATAGCTGAGATGTTCCTTGCTTTTTGTTGTAATACCCCCTGTTTGATTCTCAAAGGCAGAGGCTTTCAGATGCCAATTATGGTACAAACATTACTTGGTAGATGGGTTAAAAGTTACGATCACATAATCCCCTAAAGCATGGGGCACCGGAACAGAAAAGCAGATGGTTCCGTGGTTTTCATAACTGAAAGACTCCGGCCATGCATTTTCTGATGCCAGTGGGAAATCTGCCCCGTCAAATACCTCAGTAAGGATATCCAGATCCAGACTGCCACGATACTCTAAAAATGCCTCTTTCTGATCCTGGGTCACTCCCAGAAACTCCACATCATCACTTAAAACATAACCTGCCATGGTATAGCCATCTGTATAATCAGAAAGCCCCAGATCCCGTACCTGGTTCAGATCCACTGTATTGGTATAAAAAACACTGACCGGATAAGCGGCACCATCATTCATCCGGTCGCCTTTATAGACAGCCGTAAGACGTTTGCGGTCTGCAGAAATGACCTCACATTTCACGGTAAGCGTATCCTTGCTCTCATCCAGATCATTTGCCTGGATAATAGAAAGAGCATTGGTCTTTAAAAGTTCATTGACCTGATCCTGTTTTGCAGCATCATCCATCTGGTTTACCACCGGATACTGGATGGAAATATTCCCGGAAGTATAAGTCTCAAGCTGTACACTAATGCCGGAAGATGCCTCCTTCACAGTCTCGCTCTCTGCAGCTGACGGGCTTTCTGTCACAGCCACCGTATCTGCAGTGGTTTTTGGGGCAGTAGTCTCTGCCTGGGTATGTATAGTAGAAAGGTCTGTATCCGCCGGCGCCCGGCCAAGGATCAGCCCAACAGAAGCAGCTCCGATGACTACAGCAGCACCCACCGCACCTATAATGATCTTTTTATTTGTATCCATAAGAAATCCCTCCTTTGTAAAATACGCTGTTATCACATGATCCTATTACTTTAGTTTATTTTACATTATTTTCATGGCCTCTGTTTGAAGAAATGTTTACGAATTTCTAAAGAAATTACAGTCATATATTTCTGCGTCTCTTCATATGGTAATAGAGCGTGTCAAAATATTTCTGCCGCGCAGGATAAAAACGGGAGGACTGTAAAATGACATATCTTGAACTGGTTGCCGCAGTAGGCACTATACCAATGGACATGGCCCGGATGTATTTTAACGGTGGGCTTACAGAAAAAGAACTGAAAAATATGATCGGCAGGAAAAAAGCCGGGCTGGTGGAAAGTTTTGGGGCACAACAATATGGAAAGACTAATAATTCTTTTAGCCAAAATCAGATTAATTTTAAAAGTTGATGTAAGATATGTGGTTTATTATTTTGAGAAGCAGTAATCCGTGTGTCAAATGGCTTAAAATGATTGCGAGTATAAAAATTCAGAAGGAATTCATTGTCCTCACATTCAAGAAATTCCATAACGCCGCCTATAGAATATTTGAGATTAGAAATTGCTTCCAAAGCGCAAGTCATAAAGACTTTTCTCTCCAATATACGTCGATTCGTCTTTATTTAGATATGCCCGGATGTTAACAGTAAAATATTTATCAGACATGCCATTTTT
>CAVDQU010000166.1:0-5491 GCA_963611035.1 Agathobaculum sp. | reverse complement strand
TAAGTATGTACCGAAGGCTATTTCGGGAATTTACGACTGTGGAGTGTACAAGAACTTGTGAGTAGCGTATTGTTTGCAATCGCAAAAACATACACATTGAAGCAGTAAGAAGTATCCGTGAGGACTTTAATTTCTCGATGTGTTTGAGTATATTTAAACACGTTTTGAGTGGCAGGCATCCATGAAATTTATCCATACAGGCGATATCCACTGGGGAATGACTCCCGATGCAGATAAGCCCTGGGGAAGCGAGCGGGCCCAGGCGATCAAAGATACCTTTAAAAAGATCGTTGCACAGGCCGGAAAGATGCAGGCGGACTGTCTGTTCATCAGCGGCGATCTGTTCCACCGCCAGCCTTTAGTGCGTGACTTAAAAGAAGTCAACTATCTTTTTACCACCATTCCCAATGTAAAAGTCATCCTCATTGCTGGAAACCATGATCGCATTCGGGAAAATTCTGCCCTTTTAAGCTTTGCATGGAGCCCAAACGTTACCTTTCTCATGGATCCTACGTTAAAATCTGTGTATTTTGAGGATATCAACACCGAGGTCTACGGCTTCAGCTATCATACTACAGAGATCAAAAAACCACTGTTAGAAGACATCCAGGTGCCTTTAAACAACCGGATCCAGATCCTTATGGCACACGGCGGCGATGCTTCCCACCTGCCATTAAACTTCAACAGTCTGGAGTTATCCCCATTTTCCTACATTGCCTTAGGACATATCCACAAACCTCAGGTAATTGCTGAGGATAAAATGGCTTACTGCGGTTCACCGGAGCCTTTAGACCTGACAGAAACCGGTATCCACGGATATTTTACAGGTGAGATCCATCCTGTAACCCGGAAGCTGACCCATTTGGAGTTTGTTCCCGTTGCCTCACTCCAGTACATGCCTTTAGCCGTAAATGTTTCAAAAGAAACCACCAACGGAGAACTGGCAGACCGCATTGAAGCTGAGATCAAAAAGCGGGGCATCAACCATATCTATCGTTTCCGTATTAAAGGCATGCGGGATCCGGATATTGAATTTGACTTATCTTCCCTGCAATCATTTTACCGGATTTCAGAGATCATTGACGATACAGAGCCGGATTACGATTTTTCCGCCCTGTTTGCAGAGCATTCCAGTGACATGATCGGATTTTTCATCCAGGCGCTTCAGAATGACGATATGGGACCTGTAGAGAAAAAGGCACTGTATTACGGTGTCAATGCTCTGCTTCACACCACTGACGAAAGGAGCTAAGCCCATGAAAATACTCAGTCTGCATATTGACGGCTTTGGAAAATTTCATAACCGGGACGTTTCCTTTCAGGACGGCTTAAATGTGGTCTACGGAAAGAATGAAGCCGGAAAATCCACCTTACATACCTTTATCAAGGGCATGCTCTTTGGCATTGAACGTGGCCGGGGCCGTGCTTCTAAAAATGATACTTACTCCAAGTTCCAGCCATGGACCCAAAGCGGTGTCTATGAAGGTTATCTGCGGGTGGAATGTGACGGGGAAGTTTACCGGATCGAACGCCGTTTCCAGAAAGGTGACAAGCGGCTTTCTGTCATTAATGAAACTACGGGAAAAGAAGAAGAAAATAACAGGGCTTTATGGGACAAGCTGCGCTGCGGCCTTTCAGAAACTGCCTATGACAATACTATCAGCATTGGGCAGTTAAAATGCGCCACAGACGGAGGAATGGTTGCAGAACTGCGAAATTACATTGCGAACTTAAATACCTCCGGAAGCATTGCCTTAAACATTACCAAAGCCAGCGCCTATTTAAAAGCCCAACGCAAGCAGTTAGAGACCCAGTTTATGCCGGAAGCAGCCAAAAGCTATACAGCTGCACTTGGTGAGATCCGCAGGATCGAACAGGAAATATCTGCCCCGGAATATGCCAACCACCTGACTGCCAGACGGCAGGAACGGGGACTGGTAAAAGAGGAATTAGATAAGAAACAGAAAGAAAAAGAAGTGCTTCTGGAAAAGGCTGCAAAAGGCCGGCAGATCCTGGAAAACAGCCAGTTTACAGATCAGAGTTCCGTAGAAAAATACCGGGATGAAACCAGAGAACATTTTAATGACTATATCAGCGCAAAGGAAGCCTGCAGCAAACATTCACGTATAGCAGGGGCACTTTTACTGTTTTTCCTTGCAGTTTTAGGGATCGGCAGCAGCCTGTTTTTCCTTCTGGCACCGGAACAAGGGATTGCTTTACTTTCCAGTCTGGCGCCCAGATTTTTACAGCTTTCACCAGCTGCTTTACAGCTTCCTGCACTTTTATGCGGACTGTGCGGCATCCTTTTCCTGATCGCCGGCATTATGCTTGTAGGGCGCAGCCGACATTTTAAGAAACAGCTGGACGCTGAAACAAGACTTCTCCAGGAGATATTTTCAAGGCACCTTCAGGATGCTTCTATTTCCCAGGAAGCGCTGGACGCTTTAGAAGAAAAACTGGCCGGTTTTCTGCGGTTAAGCAAGGCCGTAGAGCAGTCAGAAAATACCTTAAAGGCTATGTCAGAAGAGATCACCAAACTCCAGCAGACAGAAGAAGGGGTATCCGAAGAGATTGAAAAGCAGCAGCACATCCAGTGGGAACTGGAGCAGAAATTAGAGCAGCTGGCTGCAAAGAAAAACGAGACAGAACAGTTAAAACATGTTCTGGCAGAAAATGAACGTATCCAGGAAGAATTAGATGCCCTGGATCTGGCTCAGGATACCATGACCAAACTGTCTACTACCATCCGTGATTCTTTCGGGCTTTATTTAAATAAGACGGCTTCTGAACTGATCGAAGGCATCACCGGCGGCATCTACCGCAGTATGAGCATCGACCAGGACTTAAATATCTTTATGAACACGCCGTCCCGCCTGGTTCCTATTGAACAGGTCAGCAGCGGCACCATGGACCAGATCTATCTGGCTGTCCGTCTGGCCGCTGCCAAGCTTGTGATCGGTGATAAAGGCAATATGCCTCTGATCTTTGATGACAGTTTCGCCCTCTATGACGATGACCGCTTAAAAACTGCCTTAAAATGGCTGGCAAAAGCCTGGGACAACCAGTGTATCATCTTTACCTGTCATCAGAGAGAGGAAGAGATATTAAAAGAGGAAGGAATTACACATCAGCTGATAGAGATCTAATATGCTTGACAACAAAGATCCCCATGTCTATATACCAGTGTGTATACGGACACGGGGATCTTTTATATGTTTGTTACAGTTCAGCCATGACATCTTCTTGTTTCCATATTCATGAAAACAAGAAGCTTGGTGGTTCCACCATATGCTGATTTGGATGAAAAAGTGCTTATGCAAGCAAGCTTGCAACACACTTTCTCATTCAAACCAGCGCATGGCTAAACTGTAACGTTTATATTGCAGGAATATGAATCTGCCGCCCGGCCAAAGGCGTCAGATATCTATAACGCTTTAGTGCAGCAGCGCACCTGCGATCAGGCATAGCACAATGGTAATGACCATATCCGGCAGTGTATTTCCAACCGGTAGGTCTACATTCATCAGAATGCGGTACAGGACAAAACCGATGACCCAGATCACCAGGTTTCTGGCATCAAATGCGGTCTTTCTTCTGTCTCTGTGTAAGATAAAATAGTCCGCAATCTGGATAGCGATCATTGGAGCGAAAACAGAACCGATGAGGTATAAGAAACCGGTGATGTCATCCATTGGGAATACAATGGCTCCAATGGTTCCTACAATGGTCACTGCAACTGCCACATACTGTCCCTTAAACTGCGGGAAAATGGACTCATTGGAGATACCGGCAGAATAAGCATCCAGAAAAGTCGTGGTAACAGTTGAAAATACTACGATGATCAGGGCAAAAATACTTAAACCGGCCTTTAACATGATCTGAGCAATGTCAGACTCACCGGTCAAGATAGACGCGCCCATACCGATCACATACATCCAGCAGCTTACCAGACCATATACCACAGCGCTGACTGCTGTAGCAGCTACCGGTTTTTGGGCCTCTCTGGTATAATCGCTGATCAGCGGAAGCCATGATAATGGCATAGCAACTGCCAGCTCTACTGCAGCGCCAAAGGAAAGACTGTCATCCGGCTGCGCCAAAATGGTATTTCCGCCAAAGAAAATAACCTTGCACAGCACCAGTGTCAGTAAAAACAGGGCAGTCATTGCCACAGTATTGATCTTTCCCAAATTGGTGATGCCAACTAGGATCCACACAATGATCAGTGCGCCAATGACCAGGCACCAGAGCCAGTGTCCGGATGAGAAGATACCGTCTGCTGCCAGAGCACCGTCATAGATCATGATAGCGGTCCAGCCAACTAACTGCAATACATTTAACAGGGCGAAAAACAGACCGCCCTTATTTCCGAAGCTGCTCTTTACTGTTTCCATGGCGCTTAAACGGCTTTTTCCGCCGATAACGCCTGCTAAAAACAAAAGAACACAGCCGATCACATGTCCAATAATAATGGCTGCAAAGCCTTTCCCGAAGCCTAATGAGGAAAAATAAGTACCTGTAAGGATCTCTGCCAGGGAAACGCCTGCGCCAAACCAGATCAGGCCGTTGTCAAAAAGAGAGGTTTTTCTTTCCATATTTATTCTGCCTCCCTTGTATACTCATTATCAATAGCAAAACCATGATCCATAGGCCCGCTGCCTTTTCCAAGATCCAGCATAGCTGCTAAAGCCCCTGAAATATAATCTTTTGCACGCTCTACGCTGGTCTCCAGGTCAAACCCTTTTGCCAGGTTGGAAGCAATGGCAGAAGATAAAGTACAGCCGGTTCCATGGGTATTTGGATTGTCAATGCGCTTTCCCGTGAACCAGCGGCCTTTTCCTTCGCTCCAGAGCAGGTCATTTGCATCATTTAATTTATGTCCGCCTTTGCAGAGAACCGCGCAGTGATAGGTCTCAGAGATCTTCTTTGCTGCTGCTTCCATATCTGCAGCGCTGGTGATCTTCATACCGGTCAGCTCTTCTGTTTCCGGGATATTTGGTGTTAAAATTTTTGCAAGCGGGAATAATTCTGCCTTTAAAGTCTCAATGGCATCCTCACTGATCAGTCTTGCTCCGCTGGTAGCCACCATGACCGGGTCTACTACCACGTTCTTTGCATCATACTGCTTTAATTTTGCCGCGATCATGCAGATCAGTTCTTTGTCGGATACCATACCGATCTTTACTGCATCCGGATAAATATCTGTGAAAATACAGTCTAATTCCTGTCCAAGGAACTCCGGTGTGGCGTTTAAAATCGCCTCTACTCCTGTGGTGTTCTGCGCAGTCAGTGCTGTGATCGCGCTCATGGCAAATACTCCATTTGCCATCATTGTCTTAATGTCGGCCTGAATACCGGCGCCTCCGCTGGAATCGCTTCCGGCGATCGTTAATGCTGTTTTCATTCTCGTCTTCTCCCTTCTCAGCATTCCCGCAGTATATACAATGTACGTTTACCATTTTTCACTGCAGGCCACGTTTTATTATGCGAC
>CAVDQU010000165.1:4126-5497 GCA_963611035.1 Agathobaculum sp. | reverse complement strand
GCTATGCTGTTTATATTTTAAGTATAGCACACTTTTACTCAGCCGGACACTCCATTATCTGAAATTTCCTTAAATCCTGTTACAGTTCAGGCCGTTCACAAAAAACAGTTGACAAAACCCGCCCCATGTATTAAGATACGGATTAACAGCTAAACCGTTGAGAAAGAGGAGTAAGCTTCCAATGCATTAGCACAGAGAGCCGCAGGTGGTGGGATTGCGGTGTAAGGCAGGCAGCTGAATGGACTTTTGAGGGCAGTCTTGAAATCTTCAGTAGGGACTGACGGATTCTGCACCCGTTACCTTTGCAGCACATATGTTAGTATGTGGAAAGTGGACTTTTCGTCAATTTGAGTGGCACCGCGGATCCTATTCGTCTCAATCACAATATCATTGTGGTTGGGACTTTTTTATTACAAAAATTCATTTTAATTTTTATTTTCAGGAGGTAAGAATTATGAAAAAATCTATGGCATTCCTTTTAACCGCAGCAATGGGTGCAGCTTTATTAACAGGCTGCGGCAGTTCCTCTTCTACTGCTACTACAGCAGCAGATACCACAGCAGCCGCTTCTTCTGAAGCAGCATCCATGGAAGAAGCTTCCAGTGAAGCCGAGAACACCACAGAAGCTAAAGGCTCCTACACCATCGGTATCGGCCAGTTTGCAGAGCACGGCTCTCTTGACAACTGCCGTGAAGGTTTCTTAGCAGGTCTTGCAGCAGAAGGCATTGAAGAAGGAAAGAATTTAACTGTTCTTTATGAAAATGCACAGGCTGACGGCGGTACTTCCGCACAGATCGCCAACACATTTGCAGGAAAGAATGTAGATTTAATGTGCGGTATTGCAACTCCTATGGCACAGGCTGAATACAGCGTGGCTATGAAATCCGATATCCCGGTCATCTTTACCGCAGTTACCGATCCAGTCGCTGCTGAACTGGCAAACGCAGACGGAACCCCAGTTGGCGAGATCACAGGTACCAGCGACAAGCTTCCTGTAGAACAGCAGTTAAAGATGATCCGCGAAATCTTGCCTGATGCAAAGACCATTGGTATCATGTACACCACCAGCGAAGTAAACTCTGAGTCTGCTATTGCAGAATACAAGGAACTGGCTCCAAATTATGACTTTGAGATCGTAGATTCCGGTATCTCCTCTTCTGCAGACATTCCGCTGGCAGCAGATACTTTGATTGGAAAGGTTGACTGCATCACCAATCTGACTGATAATACAGTAGTAGCATCTCTTCCTGTTATCTTAAGCAAGGCTTCTGAAAAGAACATTCCTGTATTCGGAAGCGAGATCGAGCAGGTAAAGATCGGCTGCCTGGCTGCTATGGGTCTTGACTATGTAGAACTTGGCAAGCAGACCGG
>CAVDQU010000165.1:0-4116 GCA_963611035.1 Agathobaculum sp. | reverse complement strand
ATTAAAGGGCGAAGCAAAAGCAAGCGAATTAAACTTTGAGACCATTAAGGATGCTGCATTCTACGGCAACACCAAAGTAGCTGAAGACCTTGGCATCACTCTTCCTGAGTCTTTAACAGGAAATGCTGCTGAACTCTTTGACAGCATTACAGAGTAATCTTATTTAGGGAAACACACTTATTGGAGGAACATCATGACAACGATTATTTTCGGTATTCTGGAAGAAGGCCTTGTATATGCCATTATGGCATTAGGCGTTTACATCACATATAAGATCCTGGACTTTCCGGATCTGTCTGTAGACGGCACCTTCCCACTTGGCGCTGCTGTCACTGCAGCAGGCATTGCAAACGGGCTTCCTTTCATCGGTACCATTTCACCTGTAGCAGCATTATTCATTTCCTTTGCAGTAGGTGCTTTAGCCGGCTGTATCACTGGTTTCATCCACGTAAAGTTAAAGGTACGTGACCTGCTCTCCGGTATCATTGTCATGACGGCTCTCTATTCTATTAATTTAAGAATTGCCGGAAAAGCAAACCTGCCTATATTCAGTAAGGAAACTATCTTTTCCAATTCCTTTCTTTCCGCTCATGTACCGGAGGCAGCTTCACCTTTCATCGTAACCATTATTCTGTTTGTGATCGTTATGATCTGCAAAGTGTTATTAGACGCCTACTTACAGACACGGTCCGGATATCTGCTCCGTGCAGTAGGTGATAACGATGTGTTAGTTACTTCTCTTGCAAAGGACAAAGGCCTTGTAAAGATCGTAGGTCTTGCTATTGCAAACGGTTTTGCAGCTCTTGCAGGCAGTGTTTACTGCCAGCAGAAAGGCTTCTTCGAGATTTCCATCGGTACTGGCACTATGGTTATCGGACTTGCAAATGTTATCATAGGAACCCAGCTGTTAAATAGAATTGGCTTTATCCGTTCCACTACTGCTGTTATCATCGGTTCCATTGTATACAAAGCCTGCGTTTCCATTGCTCTGCTGTTAAATGACCTGCACATTGCAGGGCTGAATCTTTCTATTCCGGTGACAGCGTCCGATCTGAAGCTGATCACTTCTGTATTATTCCTGATCATCCTTGTAGTAAGCCCTTCCGGCGGAAAGAAGGTAAAGTACCATGCTTGAATTAAAACACATCTATAAATATTATAAGGCAGGTACCATTAATGAAATGTGCCTGTTTAACGATTTTAACTTGTCCGTTGAAGACCATCAGTTTGTATCCGTTGTAGGAAGCAATGGCTCCGGCAAAACTTCTCTTTTGAATATTATCTGTGGAAGTATCCCTTTGGATGACGGTCGTATCATCATCGGCGGCGAAGATATTACCAAGATGCCGGAATATAAGCGTCAGCGCCGCATTGGCCGTGTTTACCAGAACCCGGCTATGGGAACCTGCCCGTCTATGACGATTGCGGAAAACATGGCTTTGGCAGATAATAAGGGCAAAGCCTTTAACCTCCGTCCCGGAACCAATAAACAGCGACTGGATTTCTATCGAGAATCTCTCCACTCTCTCGGCCTTGGACTGGAAGATAAAATGGACGTAAAAGTAGGCGTTCTCTCAGGCGGGCAACGCCAGGCTATGGCACTTTTGATGTCTACCATGACTCCTATTGAATTTTTGATCCTTGACGAACATACAGCTGCTCTGGACCCGAAAACAGCAGAAACCATCATGGAACTGACAAATAAAGTTGTCCGTGAAAAAAAACTGACCACCATTATGGTCACCCACAATCTTCGCTTTGCAGTGGAATACGGTGACAGATTGTTAATGATGCATCAGGGACATGCAGTGATCGATAAAGCCGGGGAGGAAAAAAAGAATACTACGATCGATCATATTCTTAAGAAATTTAATGAGATCAGTATTGAGTGTGGAAACTAAATTCTGTTTTCTTGCAAATTTAAAAGACTGGCAATTTCCAAAATCTGGAATACCAGTCTTTTTGTTTTGCATACAAAAGAACGCGCCAACCGGCGCGTCCCTTAAGTTTCAACGTTTACTCTGCAAATACCATGATCCTGGTCGCTGTATTTTCCTCATCGGACCATACCACTGCTTTTCTGCCCTGTGTCAGGTCATCTAATGTAACAATATTTCTGGTCAGATATGGTACCGTCGCACAGTCATCTGCCAATGTATATTCTGTGCCATCCATAGTAGTCAATACAGACTGGGAAGAAGCTGCGTCTGTGACTACGGATTTAACGGTTACGTAATCCGGAACCTTAAAATCTGCCGGAACATTGGCAAAGATCATAGTTGCATTGGTCATTGGCGGAAGACTCATGGTCATAGCCGGACCAATATAGGCATAGATGGTATCTCCGTCCTTGATATCAGAAAGCTCTACCGGCATACCGGAAACTGCGTCTAATACGTAGGTAGACTCCTGAGAAACATTTAAGATCACTTCTCCCTGATATCCCTGTCCTGACTGGCTGTCAATGGATAATCTGCCGTCTTCCATATGAGTAGTTGGTCCATAAAGGCGAAGGGCTTCTTCTGACTGCTGCGGCTGCTCTTCTGCGCTTTCAATGGTGCCGCTTACTGTCTCTACTACAGTAGTCTCCTCTGCTGAAGAAGTTGGCTCCTGGGATTCTACTACTACAGTTCTGGATTCATTTACCATGGGAAGTGTGGTTGCTGCGTCTGCTTTATTAGAGCATCCGCTCAGGCCTAAAACAGCTGCGCTGCATAATACTGCTGCATATAAATAATATTTTCTCAATATGATTTCTCCTTTTCTATAACAACAATCGTTTCTTTCATCGTGTTATAAGTATACACGATATTACCTGCATATCCAATAAACCTTTTCTTAAGTTATTTTTAAATTTAATATCAAGAAAAGCCTTGTATTTCCTAGGTTTCTTATTTTATTTGTGACTTTATTGTGACTAATAGAGCAAAATAAACCTAAAGTTTTTAAGAGGATTTATATTATTTTGCAAGGTCTGGATAGTAGAGAGCGCCGTCCTGATCTGGTGTGAGAACTACTGGTTCGGTTGCCATACGGCCGTTTTCATCCAGGTAATACCACTTGCCGTCTATGGTCTGAATACCTTTGAGCATAGCACCGTCGGGGCCGAGGTAATACCAGGAGCCTTTGTACTGATACCAGGTGTCGTGGACCATGAAACCAGCACCGTTGAACCAGTACCAGTTATCTCCGTCCTGGTACCAGTCGTTTCTAACGTATTTCCCAGAGTTATCATAAAAACGCCAATGTTCATCTTCTTTTACCCAGCCCTCTTTTTTAGCCGGAGCAATAAAGAGCGCCCTTTCCTCCTGGCGTCTGCGAACGAGGCCGGATAATATCTTTCCACCGGCTTTGTTGTACTCCAAGATTTTGGCTGCTATCTCAGAACGGGTACGAGTGCCTTTGGCGGTCAGTCCGTCAATAGATCCGATATTGTACGAAAAACTTACCAGAGCGTCAAATTCGTTCTGGTTCCAGTTGTAAGCACTGTACTTGTCCACTTTTGGACCGTACTTTTTATCTACAGACTGACGTAACCAGTCATCTGCGGTAGCCTGGCTGATTTTTAAGCCCTGACAGATCGTTGTACCAGTGATAGCCTTGTCTGCATTAGTGGTGCCGTAGCCGATAGTCCAAACACCCACTGCATCCTGGTAAGCTGTCAAGCGGCAGCCTTCAAACTTTTTTATGAGATTTAATCCATTATCTGATATTTTCATAGCATTTCCTTTCTTTTGGTATCTTGAAAAGATTTTCTGCATATGCTATAATGCCGTTAGGCAAAAAGAAATAAGGTTCCATGTTGGATACAAAAACGAAAGCCCCTGAGTGGTCGAGACTCAGGGGCTTTCTTCCTTTTTTAGCAGTTAGACATCTGTAGGCTGGTTACCGACTATTTGCCGCCGTCCAACCATTTGATGATGTAGTGGCAAACTACACCAGCCGCAACAGCGACAATAAAAGAAATAAGATTTTACATGTCAGACACCCCCTTTTCTTACCGGTATAGGGGCGGTAACTTTGATATTATAGCATGTGCATGATTTTTATTCTACTGATTTATTGCGACGTCGCAAATGACAGCCATGACCCGGACTGCCTGCGGGAGATGTGCGG
>CAVDQU010000164.1:0-5524 GCA_963611035.1 Agathobaculum sp. | reverse complement strand
TATCTTTTTCATTTCTCAACTTCTGACCGGTCACCAGTCTTTATTTTTGATCCTGACCTGCAATACCCGTTTCGTATCCGGTCCTATTTTATAATAGCTGCTGATCCGCCGGCCGACGACCCACATAATGTGGTCCCCGTCTGCCAAAAGAGCTATTTCATCCCGCTTTTCGGCAGGTATCTTTTCATCGATCATAAAACGCCGCAGCGCCTTTTTGCTGCCTCCAGACAGTGTAATGTAATCTCCTGTCCGCCTGGTCCTGATGACGGGCGTACCCTTTATTTTATCACAGTCAAACCATTTCGTATACATCTTTTGGGGAAATTCCATGGCTTTTTCGTAAGAAAAAACCTCAAATTCCAGCTGTGGAAGGGGAGTTTTTAACGTTTTTTTCACATTGGCGTCTGCTGCCTCATTTTCCCCATTTGTACTGTGTATCTGGATTTTTACCCCGCCGTATACTTTTTCAGCCTGAAGCTGATAGGGAAGACTGATCCGGCGGCCGGTCTGCTTCTCAAACAGCTTTACCGTCTGTTCCCCGTGGACCAGGCTTAAGTCCTTGGCCGACCCGGCATATTGTTTTAAAAGTTCCATGATACTGTAAAGCTGGATCACAGGATCTGCCTGCTTAAAAGGCTCATCAGGAACCATACAGTGGTCACAGGATAATGTGACCTGCTCCCGTATCCATTTTTCCGCCTGCTTTTTTAAATAGGCATCTGCCATTCCCGCCAGATATCCAGCTCTTACGATCCCGGCTTCCGCTCCCGGTGTTATCTCTTCTCTGATAGCCGGAAGGATATGGCCGCGGATACGGTTTCTTGCATAATGGTCTGTATCATTGCTGGAATCATTGACCCAGAAAAGCTTTTTTTCTTCCAGATACCCCAGGATTTCTTCTTTATCCACATCCAAAAGAGGACGTATAATGTTTTCCCGCACATAGGGGATACCTTTTAATCCCCCCAGTCCGCTTCCACGGAACAAATTCAGCAAAATGGTCTCTGCCTGGTCACGGCTGTGGTGGGCCACTGCTATTTTAACTGGTCTGTTGGTCTCTTTTTCCCAGTTTTTTCCAGTTTCTTCCAGCGCCTGATACCGGATCAGGCGGCCGGCTTCTTCTTCTGACAAACCATTTTCAGAAGCATATTGTTTTACATCTGCTTTTATCATATGACAGGGGACATGAAAAGCTTCACTGATCTTTTGTGAAAATGCCGCATCCCGGTCCGCTTCTTCTCCCCGCAGGCCGTGGTGGACATGAAGGGTCATCAGTTTTAAACCAAGCTCCTCTTTCATATCTGCAAGCAGACTTAAAAGGCAGACAGAGTCTGCCCCGCCGGACAGCGCGATGATCACAGGATCACCAGGCTGCAGCATATGATGTTCTTTTATGGTCTGCCTTACTTTCTGTTCCAGCTTCTCCATGGTAGTTTTATCTTAACTCCTGCGCTTTTTCTATTTATCTGTACTCATCTGCCTTTATCACACAGGATCACAGGCTTACAGTTTCGCGCACTTTTAATATACCCGTATCTTTCCCTGTATGCAAGGGGCATTTACCGCCGATCCGCAGCACATGGATTGCCAGCTTTATTTTTTCCACACCTGGACTGCCAGGACCGTCATATCGTCTCTGGCTCCCGGCACAAAAGAAAGGGCAAAATCCAGTACCTGCTCCGCAGCGTCCTGAGGGGGCATTTCCTCCAAACTGTCTAAAAACTGCCCCATGACCTGCTCTTTATCATCTCCCGGCAGCGCGTCCAACACTCCGTCCGATACCATAAACAGCCGGTCCCCATCCCACATTTTCCGGGATAATAATACCGGCTCCGCCTGTTCCAATGCACCGACCGGGACCTGTCCTGCTTCCAAGATCTGTACACCTTCCTCACCCATCACAAAGGCGGCAGGCGTCCCCAGTTTGAATATTTCCAGGGCACCTGTATACAGATCAATGCAACCGGCATCTAAGGCGGCCGGATGCTGTTCCCCGCCTGTAAGCAAAAGCACTGTATTTACCAGTTTAAAAGCAGAACGGGGCGCAAAACCGGTCTCCAATAAGGTTTCCAGCAGTTCCACGATCCGCCTGCTCTCCCGGCTGGCCTCTGCCCCGCAGCCCATTCCATCACACAGGCTGAACATTACCTGGCTGCTGCCTCTTTCACAGAAGCTGTAATTATCCCCGGAATACCGTTCTCCCTGTTTCGGCACTCCGGCTGCTCCCCAGGTCAGGTAATAATCTCCTTTTTCCTCAAAGCGCACGGTCTCAAACTTTCTGGTAATGATACTGCGGCTGTCTTTGGCCGGAAGCCAGGTGGTATCTGGAAAAACCTCTTCCATAAGCTCTGCCGCGTCTTTTGACGTAACGCAGCGGCCATTGGTGGTCTTTGCTGTAAGGTACAGTTCCCGGCGGCCGCTGTCATATTCTAATAAAAGCATGCTGTCTACAGAAATGTGGTATCTGCGAAAAGCCTTTTTTATGGCTCCTTTATACTCTTCCGTGATATTTTTAGCCCCGTCGATCTGCCTGGAAAATTCGTCCAGCATCACTGCCAGTTCCCGAAACTGGGAAATGACCACATCACGGCTTTCCAAAAAGCGGTTTTTCCAGGAAAGGTTCATGGCCGCCCTGGCAAAACTACGGTTTAACTGCTCTAAATAATCCCGTTTTCTGCGGCAGTCCTTCTTAAAAAGCTCCGGCATGTCCTCTGCGCTGATATGCCCATTCTGCTCAAAAACACGCAACAGATAATACAAATAATAACTGTCTTCTTTTTCACTGTCCTCATAAAGACTGCAGCCGCCGCAGCTGCCGCAGACCAGTGTGGCGCAGGTCTGCATGGCAGCCAGTCCGTCGTCCTTTGTAAGACTGCCTGTATCACCTGCTCCATCGTCAAAGGCTTTTGCCAGCTGTTCCAATGACTGTGCCATATCTTTTAATTTTCTGGCTGTATAATAATTGATCCCGTTTTCATTTCTGCCTGACAACACAAAAAATCCCTCCTAATCTGCGCAACATCCAGTATACGCACCTAAGAGGGAAATATCTGTCATATTTTCATATTTTTTCCAGAAAATGTTTCGACATATTCTGCAGCCGGTCCGCCACATTTCCTGCGGATCTTTTCCGTTTTCTTTTGTTTCGTTTTGTTTTACTTATTGGGCTTTAAAAGGATCTCATCTGGATTTACCAGACCCAGCTTTTCCTTTGCAACTTCCTCCGCAAACTGCTTGGTCTTTACATAAACCTTGTATTCTTCCAGCTTTTTCGTCCGTTCTTCTTCTTCCCGCAGCTGTGCCTCCAGCTGCTGTTCTTTCTGCTGATAATCCAGGTCCGACTTTTTCAGGGTTGAGCCCTTTGCATTTACTGCAACTGCAAGACAGAGAACTACTAATGTAACGCCAAGTACGGCCATTCTGTTTGCCCACTTCTCACGCTTTACGCGCTTTGATCTTCCGTAAGAGCTCATTTTGTTCGTCACCATCTTTTTTATTCAGTTTTTACTCATTTCTTTTTATTTTAAACCATTTACCGGCCTTTTTCAAGGCTGCAAACAGAAAACGGCTGACGATTTTATCATAAAGCAGCATCCCTAAAAAGACGCCCACTACAGCGTACAGGCGCAGGCCGCCGTCATTTTGCTCATACAGCAGCATAAAGGTGACAATACCTGCGTAGATCCAGAACAGAAAGTCTTCCACGCCCCTTACAAAAGAGCTGTGTTTTATCATAAGCCGCAGTACCCGAAGCAGGTCATACACCAGCATCAGCCAGCCGCCCACCATCAGGCTCAGAAGAAGCAGCCACGCTTCGTAACGGATCTGCATGCTCATATAATACCCCTATTCAAACAAAAAACTGGTTGTGCGCATATGCGCACATGGCTCGTTTTCAGCATTGACCTTACTTTTTTACTTCAAGAGACGTGAGAAGAAAGACTCTCCAGACCGTTTCAGCGCCGCATTGGAACTGTAATTCAGACTGTCCACCTGTCCTTCCAGATCCAGTTCCCCTTTTTCCAGAGTAAGGCGCTTTACATGCAGTTCTTTTCCTCTTATGGTCAGAAGCCCCATTTCCGTATCCAGCACGATCTCATTTTCATCAAATGACACCACATCATTGACCCCGGTCACAGAGCCTGTATGCCTGTCCGAAAGCACCAGACGGTGGAGCCGCCCGGATGATACTTTTTCTTCCATAAAAATCACCCCCCATATATTGATCCTCTGATCTGCTCTGCGTTTTTAAATATGCATCAGTTAAATATATGGGGGTATCTGCACTTCTATGCGTATCAATGGCGATCTGACCCTTATTCATAAAGAGCCAGACCCGCTTTCAGGTTTTCTATCACTTTTTCTTTCAATTTCTCCGGCCCTATTACCTTACAGCCTTTGCAGTGATGGGTGCAGAAAATAGCAGCACTCATCAAACTTACCTTTGCCGTCACATGGATCCAGTCCGGATGATCCGGATCTTTTATATCACGGGACTGGATACTCCAGCCAAAATCATCGATCAGGTTGTTGATGATCGCCGGATTGCAGCTTAAATGGATCCGCACGGTTTCATCCGAATACATTACAGGATGGTCATTTCTGTACTCACTGGCCTGAAATACCTCATGAGCCGCATCCCGGAAATAGGGAAGAAGCTGATCTGGCAGCGGTTTTCTGGCTTTCTCTAATAAGATCTTAAAATATGCCCTGCGAAAAAAGGAACATGGTATCCTGCGAAAAAAAGATTTTCAGTTTATGGAACGTTTTGCAGGCAAACGGGGACCAGTGGAACAGCAGACAGAAAGCCGTTCTGCCATCCGCTGCTTAAGAGAAGACCTGATCGGCATGGAACAGGTAAAAGAACAAGTCATGGAAACAGTCCAGGTTATGAAATTCAACCGCCTCCGCAAGGAAATGGGCTTGAAAAAGATCAGCTACCACAACGTCCACATGATGCTTGGCGCGCCTGGAACCGCCAAAACGACGGTAGCAAAATTAATGCTTCACCACCTGGATTATCAATAGAGTTCGTTCCACTCAGCACAATTGTCCATGTACCACTCATAAAAGTAATGTTTGTTCCATTGAACCCACTCAAACTTAACTTATACCCATTTTGAAGTTTTTCAATTACATAACCATCACCTGTACATTTTCCATTCGTTAGAGTAAACGAATTTTGTCCATTTATTGCTATAACAACATCCAGTGTTTCCTCTGCCAACAGCGCCACCCCAGGCACTTCCAGCACGACCTTCACTTTCAGCGCATTTACGCCATCTGCCAGTACATACTCTTCCGGCAGCTCTGCCGTAAAAATAAACTCCCCGGATGTAGGTCATTTTCCATTTTCGCTGTATCTTCTATATTCTTTATTTCTTCCGCATCTTCTTCTACATCTTCTGACTCTTCATCTTCCACACTTACAGATGCAGTCACCTCTGCCGGAAGCATTACCTCGATCTCCTCAAAAGCTATCTGGTCTTCTTCTGTAACAGAAAGGCGCAGTTCTCCTTTAACT
>CAVDQU010000163.1:0-5550 GCA_963611035.1 Agathobaculum sp. | reverse complement strand
CCTAAATGCAGGGCGCCCATGAAAATATAGTCCAATAGAATATTTACCACGCAGGCAATGGCAATAAAGTACATAGGACTTTTAGAATCTCCCATTCCCCTGAAAATAGAGCTGATAATGTTATAGGCTGTGATAAAGGGGATACCTAAAAAGCAGATCTTTAAGTACATGACAGTTCCTGCCGCTGCCTCTTCCGGTGTAGACATGATCCCTACAATGCCATTTACACAAAAATACAAAATAACAGTCAGAATCACAGAAAGCGCCATAAACAAAGTAGCCGTATTTCCTGTATCCACAGCCGCCCTTTTCTTATCCCTGGCGCCTATAGCCTGTCCGATATTTACAGTGGCACCCATTGCCAGACCTACGATCATCACCGTAAGCATATGCATCACCTGGCTGCCGATGGAAACAGCCGTAGTGCTTACCACCCCCTCAAACTGGCCGATGATAAACAGATCCGCCATTCCATACAAAGTTTGAAGAAAATAAGATAATAAATAAGGAAGGGAAAAATAAATGATATTTTTAAATACGCTTCCTTCTGTAAGATTTCTTTCCATAATGCATATCTCTCCTGTTATCTGTTTTGCAGTATATTTTCCTGCCTGTATCGCAGTTTATACTCTACAATTATTGTAGAGTCAAGTTTTTATTTTCATAACAAAATGATGAAATATTTGAAGCCATAAGAAAGTTTTCGTGTAACATTTTGTATAGCTCACACATATACAAAATATTTGATATTATTAAAAGAAATCATAAACCTTTTGCATTTTATAGTGTGTTTTTTACAAATATATGTTATACTTGCAGGTAGTAATTATTATCATTAAACAAACTACAGGAGGATTCCTATGAGCAGATTGGAGTTGTTCACCCCCAGTAAAGACCAGCTGATGGTTGAGAGTCTTTACAAAAATCTGGAGCAGCGTATTGTAGCAAGCCCTCCAGGCATCTGCCCTGTTGATATAACAAGGGCTTTTCTTGAAATGTGCCATGCCCAGACCTGCGGAAAATGCGTTCCCTGTCGTGTAGGTCTTCATCAGTTAAAGCATATGATCACCGATGTATTAAACGGAGAAGCTGACTATGAGATCCTGGATCTGATCGAGGAGACCGCTCTTTCCATTATGCAGACCGCTGACTGTGCCATTGGTTCTGAGGCTGCAAAAATGGTATGGCGGATGGTACATACCTGCCGTGATGATTTCGAGGCCCATATCCGCAACAAACGATGCAGCTGCGCCATCTCCCAACCGGTTCCCTGTGTGGCCCTCTGCCCGGCTCATGTAGACATTCCCGGCTATATCGCCCTTGTAAGAGAAGGACGTTATGCAGATGCCATCCAGCTGATCCGCAAGGACAACCCATTTCCTTCTACCTGCGGCTTTATCTGCGAACATCCATGTGAGGCACGCTGCCGCCGCAATATGGTAGATACCTCTGTGAATATCCGCGGTTTAAAGCGGGCCGCTGCTGATCTGGCAGGAAAAGTGGATCCACCTCCCTGCGCTCCTTCTACAGGCAAAAATATCGCCATTGTAGGCGGCGGACCTTCCGGCCTCTCTTCTGCTTATTATCTTCAGTTAATGGGTCATCAGGTCACTGTATTTGAGATGCTTCCAAAATTAGGAGGCATGCTGCGCTACGGCATTCCAAACTACCGTCTGCCAAAGGAACGCCTGGAAGAAGATACCAACGCCATCCTGGCAACAGGCGTACAGGTTTATTACAATGTAAAGATCGGTGAAAATATTAAACTGGAAGAATTAAGAAAGCTGTATGACGCCGTACTTATTACAGTAGGTGCTTCTACTGATAAGAAACTGGGACTTCCTAATGAGGATGCAGAAGGCATTACCTCTGCTGTTGGCTTTCTTCGAAATGTAAGCCTTGGAAATTGCCCGGACCTTACAGATCAGGAAGTGGCTGTGATCGGTGGCGGAAACGTATCCATGGACGCGGTCCGCACTGCCATCCGTCTGGGTGCGAAAAAGGTAAGTATCGTTTACCGCCGCCGTGTGGCTGATATGACTGCTCTCCCGGCCGAGATCGAGGCCGCTGTGGCAGAAGGTGTGGAACTGCTTACTTTGGTAGCTCCTACAGGCATTGAAGTAGATGAAAACGGACATGTATCCGGTGTTCGTGTTACTCCTCAGATGATCAGCACGATCAAAGACGGACGTGCCAGCGTAACCGCCAGCGGTGAACCGGATTATGTGATCCCATGCCAGACCATGATCGTTGCCATTGGACAGAACATTGAAACCAAACATTATGAAGAATCTGGTATCCCTGTATCCCGGGGCAAGATCGTCACTCTGCCAAACGGTGGTTTTGCAGATATCCCCGGTGTATTTGCAGGCGGTGACTGTGCTTCCGGCCCTGCAACCGTTATCAAGGCTGTAGCTGCTGCAAAAGTAACAGCTGCCAATATTGACGAATATTTAGGATACCGGCACGAGATCACCTGTGATGTGGAGATCCCGCTTCCAAATAACGCTGACCATACACCATGCGGCCGGGTAGAGCTTTCTGAACGGGAAGCCAGCGAGAGAAAACATGATTTTGAAGGTGTGGAAAACTGCATGAACAAAAAAGAGATCGCCCAGGAATCCGGACGGTGTCTGCGCTGCGACCATTTCGGCTTTGGAATCTTCAAAGGAGGACGTGAGAAATTATGGTAAATTTAACGATCGACAGACTCCCTGTATCTGTAAAAGAAGGAACCACTCTGATGGAAGCTGCAGAATCCATCGGTATCCATATCCCCCACTTATGCTACTGGAAAGGCTTAAATGAAATTGCTGCCTGCCGTGTGTGCGTGGTGGAATTAGAAGGACGCGACCATCTGCTGCCGGCCTGCAATACAGAAGCAGAAGAAGGCATGGTTATTTATACCAATAGCCCAAAAGTCCGTCTAAACCGCCTCCTGAATGTACAGCTGATCTTATCCCAACATGACTGTAAGTGCGCTACCTGTGTAAGGAGCGGCAACTGCGCCCTTCAGAAGATCGCCAACGACCTGAATGTACAGGACGGTCTTTTTACAGAACGTCTGGAAAAACAGCCATGGGATAAAAATTTCCCTTTGATCCGTCAATCAGAAAAATGCATCAAGTGCATGCGCTGCGTTCAGGTCTGTGACAAGATTCAGGGCTTAAATATCTGGGATCTGGAAGGAACCGGTTCCCGTTCTACTATTAACGTAACCGGCAACCGTACCATAAATGAAGCAGACTGTGCTCTCTGCGGCCAGTGCATTACTCATTGTCCGGTTGGCGCCCTTCATGAGCGTGACGATACAGAAAAGCTTTGGAGAGCTTTCGCAGATCCAAATAAGACTGTAGTGGTTCAGGTTGCTCCTGCTGTCCGTACCGCATGGGGAGAAGGACTTGGTTTCACACAGGAAGAAGCTACCATCGGAAAGATCTTTGACGCTTTAAAGAAAATGGGAGCTGACTATGTATTTGACACCTGTTTTACCGCTGATCTTACGATCATGGAAGAGGCAAATGAACTGTTGATGCGCCTTAAAAAGGGTGAATTAAAGGATCGTCCTATGTTTACCTCCTGCTGTCCCGGATGGGTGCGTTTTGCCAAGAGTGAATTTCCACACTTTGTAAAACAGTTATCTACTGCAAAATCTCCTATGCAGATGTTCGGTGCTGTGATGAAAAGCTATTTCGCAAAGCAGATCGGCAAGAAACCGGAAGATATTTTCTCTGTGGCTGTTATGCCTTGCCTGGCTAAAAAAGGCGAAGCAAACATGGAGCTGTTCTATAAAGAATACGCAGGACATGATACGGACTGCGTCATCACCACCAGAGAACTGATCCGAATGATCAAAGGTTCCAGCATTCTCACGGACCGTCTCACTGATATTGAACCGGACCGGATTTTCCACGATGGTTCCGGTGCAGGCGTAATCTTCGGTACCACCGGTGGTGTTATGGAAGCAGCTCTGCGCACTGCTTACTATGCTATTATGAAGGAAAACTGTGCTCCTGATGCCTTTAAGAATATCCGTGCTGCCTCTCAGGAAACAGGCATTACAGAGGCAGAATTTGAATTAAACGGACAAGTCCTGCGTGTCGCTGCCGTCAGCGGCCTTAAAAATACCAGAAATCTGTTAGAGGCTATTGAGCGGGGCGAAAAGCATTATGAATTTGTAGAAGTTATGGCTTGCCCGGGCGGCTGCGTCGGCGGAGGCGGACAGCCTCAGCATGACGGTGTGGAAATGGCCTTTGCCCGTGGAAAGAATCTGTATTTCCTGGATGAAAATGCGGATATCCGCCGTTCCCATGAAAATCCTGATATCCGGGCTCTTTATGAAAACTGTTTTGAGCGGCCATTAAGCCATAAAGCACATATGCTGCTGCATACAGACCACAATAAATGGCAGATGCCCGAAAGCCCTCACAGGGACCGCAATGGATATGTGATCAATCCTAATGCCAAGCTTCAGGGTTAAAAATACAGCGGCAACGCAGATTTCTTATGATATCTGCGTTGCCGCTATTTGATTTCGCACTTATTTAGGTGTTCACCGCTAAGTCCAGCGGTTATAAAAATTCGCAAGGATAGCACCGGAAATATTATGCCATACAGAAAAGACAGCACCGGGAACCGTTGCCATTGCAAGATCAGGAAATGCTGTCGCCGCAAGGGATGTTGCAAGACCGGAGTTTTGCATGCCAACTTCAATGGAAATTGCCTTTATTTTAGCTATATCCATATGTAGCAGCCTGCCGAATCCAAATCCACAGGCATAACCAAGCAGGTTATGTAAAATCACAACAGCAAAAACAAGCAATCCGGCAGAAAATATCTTCTCGGAATTATGAGATACAACAGCCGCAACAATGAAACAAATGGCCACTACGGATACAAACGGCAAAATCTTTGTCAACCGCTGTGTAATCGTTCCAAACAGCTTATTAATAATAAATCCCATCCCAATCGGGATGATCACAACTTTGACAATTGATAAAAACATACTAAACGCATCTACGGTGATCATTGTTCTCAGCATCAGATAGGTAATCGCCGGTGTCAGAACCGGTGCAAGCAGAGTATTTACACTGGTCATTCCTACAGAAAGGGCAACATCCCCTTTCGACAGATATGTGATCACATTGCTGGATGTCCCGCCCGGACAGGTTCCAACCAATACCACTCCTGCTAGCAGGTCGGCATCCAGATTAAAAAGTTTTCCGAGCATAAAAGCTAAAACAGGCATAATTGTAAACTGAGCAATGCAGCCGATCAGAATATCCTTTGGTCTTGTAAAAATCAGTCTGAAATCCTCTAACTTCAATGTCAGACCCATGCCGAACATAACGATCATCAGCAAATAATTAACCCATGACGTTTTAATCCACAGACAGCTGCCGGGAATGAATAAGGCTACAGCTGCAACAGCAAGTACGATCCAGGCCATATATTTTCCAAAAACGTCACTGATCTTTTCTAATATCTTCATTTGTTTTCCTTTTACATTTCTTATGATTTTTTATGATTGCTTCCTACTCCCCATCATCC
>CAVDQU010000162.1:0-5552 GCA_963611035.1 Agathobaculum sp. | reverse complement strand
CGGAACCTCCACACCGCTTACGCGAAACGGGGGTTCCGTTCATCCGAAATATGCACTTTGGGACAATGAATGATAAAGATAAATGCAATTACAGATATAAATATAGAATGAAATATGTAGAGCCTATAAAGAAAAGAAGCAGCAGACGGGATGCCCTGGTCTGGCTGCTTCTTTTCTTTCACCCTCCAATGACTACCTTCGGCACCACTTTCTCAAGTTCAGTCTTGATCCACTGCATATGCTCATCAGAAGGTGTAGAAAGCTCTGACAGCTCATAAGGGCGGCCAAGCATCTCGTATTTGGAAAGTCCCAGTGTGTGGTAAGCTAAAATATCTACTTCGGTTAAATACTCTTTAAACGGACGGAAGAAGTTCTGGAAATCCTTAATATCCTCTGGCGTATCGTTAACGCCTGGAATGATCGGGATACGCGGGATGATCGGTATCTGGTCCACAAGGGCGGCGAAATTTTTGTGGATCCGTTCATTGCTCTCTCCACAGTAGATCTTGTGCTTTTCATTGTTTACAATTTTAATATCATATAACAGCAGATCAAACAGCGGGATCACAGGCAGTACGTCTTCTAAGGAGAAGAAGCCGCAGGTCTCTGCGCATACGCTGTATCCTTCTGCTTTGCATTTTTCAGCCACTTCTTTAATGAATTTTGGGTGGAGAAATGGCTCTCCGCCGGAAAAGGTAACGCCGCCGCCGGAAGTTTCGTAAAAGACCTTATCCTGGTTGACGATGTGAAAGACTTCGTCTGGTGTCATGACTTTACCGCTGATCTTTAAAGCACTGCCAGGACATGTTTTTGTACAGGCGCCGCAGTGTCTGCACAGATCACGGTTTACGGTGATCCCATTTTCACCAAGAGTTAAAGCATGATTGGGACATGTATGGACACAAGTGCCGCAGGAAACACATTTCCGTCTGGTATAAAGCAGTTCAGGAGTTGGACGGATGCCTTCCGGATTGGCACACCATTTGCATTTTAAACAACAGCCCTTGAAAAATACGTTAGTGCGGATGCCAGGGCCGTCATGGATGGAAAATTTCTGAATATTTGTAATATAGTCGGAAGTCAAAGTATGCATAAACGTAATCCCCTTGTATCAGATAATGGTTTAGATGATCTGCATTATGTATGGAATGATTCAGCCTGCTGGAAAATACCAACAGGCTGGATCATTTGCAGTAAAAATCTATAAATGGTGGAAGAATTGATTGGCAATCATATAGTAATTACAGGGAAGCGATCTCGCTTCGGTTGATGATCAGATCCTGAGCATCTTTTCTTAAATCTACAAAGAATGCGCTGTAACCGGCAACGCGGACTAACAGGTCAGCATGCTGTTCAGGATGAGCCTGTGCGTCTAATAAAGTTTTCTTATCAACTACGTTGAACTGGATATGGTATCCGCCAAGAGCACACTCAGAACGCAGCAGAGCGATAAATTTCTTCTTTCCTTCTTCTGTAGCAAGAACCTGAGGAGTCAGTTTCATGTTAAGAAGTGTACCAGCGCCGTTGATTCCATGGTGGAGACGGCATACAGACTTGATAATGGAGGTAGGTCCATTCTGGTCTGCGCCTGGGAATGGAGAGATACCGTCAGCTAAAGGTTCCATTGCCTTTCTACCAGACGGGATAGCCCATACAGCTTTTCCGTGAGGAACGTTTGCCATAACAGGAACCATTCCTACCATGTACTTGGAACCGAAGATAGAACGGAATTTTTCAGCTTCATTTACAGAAATATCATCAAATTTCTCTGCAATGTCATCTACATATGGATCATCGTTGCCGTACTTAGGAGCATCTTTGATCAGTTTCTGGCGCATAGCTTCGTTGCCTTCAAAGTTGGTGTCGCAGGCATGTACCAGATCTGCCATGGAGATCTCTTTTGTCTCATAAACCAGTTTTTTAACAGCTGCCATAGAGTCAGCAAGGTCAGCAATACCGGTTGCAAGAAGTCCAGGACCTGCAAAATACTTACTGGAACCTGGGTACATAATATCAATACCATTTTCAACTGGTCCCTGAACCAGGCAGTCACGCAGTGGCTTTGGCAGATAGAGCTGCTGAGCGCGCTCGTTGATCTGGCAGCACTTGCATGCCATTGCAACTACATGGCGCAGCTGGATCTCAACTGCTTTTTCAAATTCTTCATATGTCTTAAAGGTAGCAGGATCTCCGGTGTGCGGTCCTAACTGTTTCTTCTGGGTATGGCAGTAGCCGTCAAAGAGAGCCAGATCTACAGCGATCGGATAGGAGAAACGGGAACCTTCATTCCACTGAGTGGTCTCACCAGCCATCTGGGGAGATACGCAGCCAACCAGAGTGTAGTTCCAAAGCTCTTTCTCATCTACTTTGTTTCTGCGCAGCATTTCAAATGCAGCCGGGTCAAAGTGAACAGCTGGCTGGCCGGTTCCCTGACGTACCAGATCACAGATCTTTCCAAGCCATGCGTCAGAACTCTTTGGATTAACACGTACATTGACAGTTGGTGTATGCAGTTGCAGATCCATAGTTGCCTGCAGACCCATCATGGATAATTCATTGGAAGCGTCATTTCCGTTTTCATCAATACCGCCTAAGGTAACGCCGTGATATGGATTGTAGCCTACATAGAAGGTAGCGCCTGCTGCAGAAAGTCCGTACATACACTGAGCCAGGTTTAACCATAAGCATTCCAGCAATTCCAGTGCATCGGTATCATTGATCTTTCCTGCTGCCTTGTCAGCTTTGTAATAAGGATAGAGATACTGGTCAATACGTCCTGTATTGAAACCGGAGCAGTTCTCATCGCAGTAAATAAGAACTTCTACGAAAGCAACGGCCTGAACAGCTTCCCGGAAAGTATCTGGGGTATCCCACGGAACTTTGTGGCAGATACGGGAGATTTCAAGAAGTTCTGCCTTACGTTTTTCATCAGTTGTTTCATAAGACTGCTTCAGAGCCAGATCACCATAACGGTCACACATGATCTTTACAGCTTCACATACAGTGATGATAGCGGTGTAGAACTGGCGCTTGTCATAATTCTGGATATCATTTTCATCCAGTTCAGCAAGCTTTTCTTCAGCCTCAGCCTTAATACCCTTAAATCCTTTTTTAAATACGATATCCTGAATACCAACAGCAGTCTCGCCACCGCCAACAGTGGATTTATTCTCACCAAAAACGATGTTGGTTCCAACTGCGATGTCTTTCATTTCAGGTGTCATATGATCCAGGCAATACTCTTCCATGGATTTTCCGGTCCAGAACGGGATCAGGAAATTGCGGATGGTCTCACGGTCTTCTTCTGTGATCGCATATGGATCCTGCTCTCTGGTATCAATGGTGTCTAACTCATCAGAAACCCACTGCCAGCAGATATCAGGACAGAACACGAAAGAACGAGGTGCCTTTCCGGAGAAACCAACGATCAGTTCATCTGGATAAATGTCGATGGTCTTTTCAGCCAGATACTGCTTGAAAGCTTTTGCTCTGCGCACGATCAGGTCGTCAGTAGGATGAGTCTGATAGAAACGTGTGTAGACCATGGCTCTTTCAATGTCTACGCTTGGGACATGATTGAAATATGCATCCCTTAAACGGTTCACTCTTTCAGTGACTGCCTTGGTGTAATGTGGACGATCAAATTTCTTCATGATGTAACCTCCTTATTGATGTTTAACTTTATACACTAATAAGAAGCAAAAATCATGCCAACTTTTTCACAAACCTTAGAAAAAAATCAGGAGATGCCGTATTTTTTCATTTTATAGATCAGAGTCTGGCGGTGCATGGAAAGCTCTCTGGCTGTCTGGGAAACGTTTCCTTTGCAGCGAAGGAGCGTGTCAATGATCTGCTGTTTTTCCTCATCTTTGAGCCTCTGGCGTATGGAGGTTTCTGGGGAGCTGTTTTGCGGCCGGACAGCGGTGGCGTAGGTGGTATAAGTATCCTGTGCAGCCCTTGAGGCAGGCAATTCCGGGTTTTCAGAAGGAATATCTTCTGCGAAAAGGGGAGTTTTCATACTGTCGGCCTGGCTTTTTAATGGTTCAATAAAGGTATGCTTTTTCTGCTCTAATAAATAGGCAGGAAGTGTCCTTATAGAAAGAACAGTCTCGTCATCATCGGTAATACTGATGGCGGATTCTACAGCATGCTTTAACTGACGCACATTTCCCGGCCAGTCATAATCCATAAAGAAACTGCGGGCCTGAGGGGATAAAGTATGTACGTTTTTACCGTATTTCCGGTTGAATTTTTCAAGGAAATAGTCGGTCATCAGGCTGATATCATTTCCACGGTCTTTTAAGGCTGGAATGATCACATTTACCACAGCCAGACGGTAGAAAAGGTCCTCACGGAGCTGCTTTTTCTGCATAGCGTCCTGGGGAACTGTATTGATACTGGAAATGATCCTTACATCGGTTTTTATGTCCTTATTTCCGCCTACACGGCGCAGTTCCTGCTCCTCTAATACACGCAAAAGCTTGGCCTGGGATTCAAGGGCCATGGAGTTGATCTCATCTAAGAAAAGGGTGCCGCCTTTGGCCTGTTCAAAAAGGCCGGGCTTGTCTACAGCCCCTGTAAAACTTCCCTTGGAAGTACCGAAAAGCACGCTTTCCAGCAGTGTTTCCGGGATAGCAGAGCAGTTGATAGCAAGGTACGGACCGTCCTTTCTGGGGCTGGCTTTGTGGATGCTTTTTGCAAACATCTCCTTTCCTGAGCCGGTAGGACCGGATAAAAGAATGGGCGTATCGTTTCTGGCAGCGATCCTTGCTATTTCAATACAGCGTAAAAATGCAGGATCTCTTCCGATCAGAGTATCAAAAGAAGGACTGGCTTTTGGCTGGCTGTTTTCGTCGCTGGAACGCCTTTGATAGTTGATATTATCCGATAAGATCTTAGCCATGGAGGTAATGTCTGTCTGGATGCTGTAGGCGCCGATAAGTACTCCGTTTTCATACACAGGATAGGCGCGGATACTGGTGCGGCGCTGTGCTCCATTGGTGATATAAAGATTGTCGGCATCCGTGATTTCTTCTCCTGTTTTCAGGGATTTAAGCATGGGGCTGTAGTCCTGATAATAGATGTCCCCCAGGTACTTTCCACGCTCATTTACCAGGCTGAAACCGTCGAATTTTTCTGCGGCACTGTTCATATATACAATGCATCCGTCTTCGTCTGTGACATAGACCATTTCAGTCAGGTGTTCCAGCATATCGATGAGGAACGGGGTCTGATAGAGTATTTTTTTCGATCCTAGAATTTTGCATAAAATATTCTCCATGAAAAAGAAAAAGTTGTAATATAGTTAAAAACAGTATAGCATAAAAGAGATAAAAGAAAAGAATGATATATAAAAATGTATGATATTGTATGAAAGTGATGAATAACGCAAAAAACAATTTTATACATTTTTATACAATAATAGATCGTAAGATCATGACCGGTTCATGGAAGTGATGGGAGAAAGATGAAAAGAAAAAAGAAAGAAAAGAAAACAGCAGGGATTTCGCTTTTAGCACTGTATATTTATAAATAATGCCCCTCCTGTATCT
>CAVDQU010000161.1:3711-5576 GCA_963611035.1 Agathobaculum sp. | reverse complement strand
CAGTAGTTGTATCCGTGTACAATGAAGAAAAGGCCCTAAAGGAGTTCTACAAAGAAACAAATAAAATCCTGGAACAGATCAAAAAAGCTGGTTGGGAACATGAGCTTATATTTGTAAACGATGGCAGTGCAGATAATAGTTTAAGTATTCTGGAAGAGCTGGCAAGAGAAGACCATGATGTAAAGCTGATCAGTTTCTCACGGAATTTTGGGCATGAAGCAGCTATGATCGCAGGAATAGACTATAGTACGGGAGATGGAATTATCTGCATGGATGCAGATCTCCAACACCCTCCAGAATGTATCCCAGAGATTGTAGAGAAGTTTGGTGCTGGTTATGAAGTTATAAACATGGTACGAACCAAAAACAAATCTGCTGGATTGGTTAAAAATATAACATCCTCTGGCTTCTATTGGCTCATTAATCACATCTCCGATGTCCATTTCGAGCCCAATGCCTCTGACTTCTTTGCCATTAGCCGCCATGTAGCTCAGGTTCTCAAAGACAACTACCGTGAAAAAGTACGTTTCCTTCGTGGTTATGTACAAAACGTAGGTTTCAAAAAGACCAACATAGAGTACGAAGCAAGAGCCAGAGTAGCAGGAGAAAGCAAATACAGCATCAAAAAACTGTTTATCTTCTCCATAAACACCATACTCTGCTTCTCAAATATGCCATTAAAACTGGGAATCTATGCAGGTGTATTTTCAGCAGCACTAGGCGTAATTGTCATGTTCTACACATTACTCACACGCCAGGGCGCCCCAAGCGGCTATGCAACCATAGTAGTCCTGCTCTGCTTCATGTTCGCTATGATGTTTGTATTGATCGGAATTATAGGTGAATACATTGCAATCCTGTTCACAGAGTTAAAGGATCGTCCTGTCTATATCGTAGAAAAAACAGAGAATATGTAAAATGTTACACTTCCCGCCCCTTGTGGGGCGGAGAAAGAACATGGGAAGGCATTTGGTTTGTGTGTGGTCACGAAGGTGGGAATATGTTTACAAGGTACATACAGATATATACTACATTAGATATGGAAAAATACTTTCGGGTAAAAAATATACTTGCAGAAAACAATATTCCATACAAAGATACAAGCACCAATAATCAATTACGCTTGTCACTTAACAATGTCCGTGGCATTAATCCCATTCTTTCTCGTACTGACAGTGCAAAAAACATCTATACCATATCCGTAAAAAAAGAAGATGAATATAGGGCCAGACAAATAATACAAAATACAACAGGTCTGTAAAATAACAAATCATCTGCTCCAGCGCAACTGCACTGGAGCATTTTTACGCGATAATATACTCCCTATATAGACACATACTCCTTATAGACGATATTCTCACGCCAACGGCGTGAGAATGAGGACGCCCAGGTTACTCTCAGGCGAAGGGATTGGGTGGGGACGCATGGGATGCGCAGGTTGGACAGACTTGGGTTTGAGAAAATGGCGTTAAGATAGGGGCGGGCAACTGTTTGAACGAAGTGAGTTTTGCCCGCCCCTATCTTGTTTTTAGCCATTTTCACAAATCCTTAGTCAGTCCCCGCGCAAATCCCCAGCGTCCCCACCCAATCCCTTCGCCGTATCTTTACGAATATTTAATATTTCCAAATCTTGACATTCCCCCCAAACCTCTATATAATCTCAAAAGTGACAACATGTCATAGTAACACCATGTCATGTTTAAGCTTTTTTCAAATTTAGCACCCTATACAACCCCATACAAAAGAAAACAAGGAGGCGCCTAAATGCCAACCCAGCGTTTTTTAAACCTAAAAGAATCAAAGAAAAATGCCATCCTGGAAGCCGCGGCCCACGAATTCGCCAGAGTTCCCTACTCCGCAGCATC
>CAVDQU010000161.1:0-3682 GCA_963611035.1 Agathobaculum sp. | reverse complement strand
ATCAAAGAAGCTGAGATCTCCAGAGGAAGCTTCTACACCTACTTTGAAGACAAAGACGATCTGATGCGCTACATGCTCAGAGGATTCCGCGATACACTTAAAAAGAAAGTATTTGAATTCTTAGAAGAAGAAAACGGCAATCTCTTCCGCCTGTGCATCCGCCTGCTAAAAGAGTGGATGAAAACAGGAGGCGAAAGACTCACATTCCAGATCCACAGAAACCTCTTAGCCGATCTAAGCGTAACCGGTCAGAACCATATGTTCGGTATCCGCGGTTTCCTGATGAAAGACGAACTTTACAAATCCTTCATCGAAGAGCTCTATAGCCGCTTAGACAAAGACCGCTACCCAACCACATTAGAAACACTGTGCTACATAGTAGATATGGCGATGATGATCCTGATCAAGTCCATGGCAATGTACTACCAGGATCCTTCCGAAAAAGACACCATCATCCAGGTATTAACAGAAGAAATGAATATCCTGGAACGGGGCATGGTGGCTGGTACAGCGCTTTCAAAATAATGGATCTGTGAAACACTGCACTAAGCCCCATAACACTCATAAACTATTAGAGGAGACCAAAACATGAAAAATATCACAAAAAAAATCACTCAGATATCCGCTGTTCTCACCGCCTCCATCCTGTCCGCATCCTTACCGCTCACAGCCATGGCAGCCCAGAACAGCCCAGACGATAACGCCTACCAGCCAAAAGATGTCCAGACCGTAGACTATAAAAAAAGCCTGACACCAGAATTTGCTTACTCTGCAGAAAAATGGGCAACTCTCCGGGACAATATCATGGAATACGATGAACTGGCAGATCTGATCCATGAATACAATCCAACTGTATTAAGCAACCGCTCCACCTACAAAGATCAGAAAAACAAAAACTTAAACGATATCTACGATGACTACATGAGCGATATCGACGATATCTGGGATCAGGCAGACAACGCAGACAACGATGTAACCTGGGCTTCCCTGCGTTACTCCGCAGGCCTTTTAACAAAGCAGGCAGATAACAACTACGAAGACGCAGACATGGAAAAGATCCAGTATGACCAGCAGGAAGCGAAACTGGTCTACCAGGCACAGGAAATGATGGTTTCCTTAGAGCAGTCCGCATATAACCTGGAAAACCTGCAGAGCACCAGAGACCTGCTCCAGAAACAGTACGAAGCAACCCAAGCACAGCTTTCCGTAGGAATGGCAACCCAGACAGATGTCCTTACCGCCTTAAAGAGCATTCAGGATCAGGACAGCGCCATTTTATCAGCCAAAAAGAGCCAGGAAAATGTACACAGAAACCTGTGCCTTATGTTAGGATGGAGTGCAGATGCACAGCCTGAGATCAGGGAAGTACCACAGCCGGATTTAGCCCGCGTAGATACATTAGATCCAAATGCAGACGCACAGACCGCCATTGACAATAACTACGATGTAAAATATTACACCAAGAAAGCAGGCAACTTAACCAGTCAGGACCTGATCGAATCCAATCAGGCAACTCTTGCAAATGCAAAAGATACAGCCATCCGTTCTTTAAAAACACAGTACAACACCGTACTTACCACCAGAGACGCCTTAAATGCAGCAAAAGCCCAGCTTCAGGTAGCAGAAGCCAACTTAAACATTGCACAGGCAAACCTGGCAGTAGGAAGTCAGACCAGTCTGCAGTACCAGAGTACATTAAACACTTACACAGCAGCTAAAAACGATGTAAACACAAAAGAACTTCAGCTTCTCCTTGCCTTAGAAGCCTATAACTGGAATGTAAAAGGCCTTACTACTTCAAACTAAAAGATTCCGAGAGTACATAAAGAAAGGACGAAAAAGATGAAAAAAAATCATTTAAGATCTATGACAGCAGCCACTATGGCATTTCTGCTGGCAGCGTCCGCTCCCTTTCAGGTATTGGCAGCAGAAGAAAATCCTTCCAGTGACTATGCGGCAAAACAGCAGCTCCTTGCAGATAACCAGTTAGATTATGACGAAATAGGTGACAGAGTAAGAGAATACTATGGTCCTATTAAAAGCGCCTACAACATGGTCCGTGGAATGAACGAAGACCAGGGCCAGATCCCGGTCAACGAAAGGACCATGGCAGACGATCTTATTTCCCAGGCAAAAGCAGCAGAAGACCTGGCAAAAGAACAGAGCGGTATGGACCAGATGATCTCCAAAGCCACAGCAAAAGCATTGCGGAAAACAGCGAATCAGATGCGCACTATGGCAAACAATATGGACCGCACTTTAAGCAGAAAATCTTCTTCCGAAAAGCAGATCGACCGCCAGGCAAACAGTCTGATCCTTAACGTAGAAATGATGTTAAACCAGTATCAGCAGCTTTTATCCCAGCGTACCATCGCAGCCAAAGGCGTAGAACTGGCAACAACAGCAAAACAGTTGCAGAACACCATGCAGGCACAGGGAATGGCAGTAGATGCAGATGTACTTTCCGCTGCAGCAAGCCTTTCCTCCGGACAGTCCCAGTTAAACCAGCTGGATGCAGGAATTGAGCAGCTCCGAAAGATGCTCTGCTCCTTTACCGGATATGATGAGGCATCTAACCCGGTATTCGGAGAAGTACCTGCAGCAGATCCATCTTATATTGCCACTGTTAATGTAGCAGAAGACAAAGAAAAAGCAGTAAACAATAACTACGAACTGATCAGTTTAAGAAGCCAGACCGGCGGCGGAATGACAGATCTTCAGATCCGTACTTCCAAGACTACCACACAGACTGCCAACAAGTTACGAAACGTAGAATATTCCGAAGAAAATGTCCGTTCCAATATCCAGGCACTGTATGATGCAATGGAAGAAAAAAATGCTTCCTATGCTGCAGCAAAAACGGCCTACGAAAGCGGCCAGATCACATGGCAGGCAGCACAGATCCAGAAGGCAAACGGAATGTTAGGCAGCATCCAGTACATGCAGCAGGAACTTGCATGGCTTCAGGCACAGTCCGGTTATAAATGCGCAGACCTGGCTCTCCAGCAGGCCATCCAGAACTACAAATGGGCAGTAGCAGGTGCATCCGTATCTGCCGATACCCAGTGATCTGATACCTGAAAACAAAAAATATCCATATTCCAAAGAAAAGTGGCACCTGTTCCAGTAACATCTGCTGCTTTTTTGCTATAATATACAGAAAAATGTAATTAATAACAAAAATAATGAGAAAAATAATGCAAAATTTCGTTGTTTTCTACAAAAAATAGTGCTATCATAAACGAAAGGGGAATATACTAATTCAGTAGAGGGAGTGGAACATGCTGTAGTTTTCTGAAATTGAGGTGATGTGAATGGTAACCAGAAGTTTGGACGTAAGAAAAAAGGCTCTGAATCCAATACCAATTTCGTATCTGATCCAGACTGCCAACCGTTTTGATTGTGACATTTTCGTAACCAATGACAAAAAAACAGCAAACTTAAAGCAGTATGAAGAATTAAAAAATCTAAGCTTATATGGTTTTCTGACCATTTGTTTCAAGGGGAGAGATGAGACAGAAGCAGATAACTGTATACGGAAGATCTTATGGCAGGACGAATATCTGCAGCAAAGATAAAAGGAAGTGTAAAAAATGCACAGTAACGTATAAACAGGAGACCTGGAAGGGGAAGTCTCCTGTTTTTATTTGTGCGTTCACAAAAAGATGTGGGGAGCGCATAC
>CAVDQU010000160.1:0-5721 GCA_963611035.1 Agathobaculum sp. | reverse complement strand
GATCATGCATACCTTTTGGACAGCCACGCAATAAGAGAACAGGAAAAGTCTCTTTTCCGGCAGATAAGTGATCGAAAAGCGGACAAAACAGATGTGCTGCGTTCCGTTCAATTTTTAACACAATTGTTAAACAGGCATTACAACAAAAAAGTGATCCTCCTTATAGATGAGTATGATGTTCCGGTAGCAAAAGCAAATAACAACGGCTATTATAAGGAAATGCTGGATGTTATGAAGGGGCTGATGCAGGCTCTTAAAGATAACCAGTCCCTGAGTTTTGCTGTTGTTACAGGCTGTCTGAAAATAGCGAAAGAGAGCATTTTTACAGGAACCAATAATTTTATATCGGACACTATTGCGGATACCCGCTTAAATGAGTATTTTGGTTTTGTGCAAAGTGAAGTTGATCAGCTGTTAAGAGATGCCGGTTTGACAGAACGGGCTGGTGATATGAAAAAATGGTATGATGGCTATCACTTTGGCGATTCAGATGTTTATTGTCCATGGGATGTAATGAATTATGTGCTGGAACTGCAGCGCAATCCAAAAGCTAAGCCAGTCAGTTATTGGAAAAATACAAGTGATAATGCTATTATCCGCTCTTTTATTGACTATGCAGGCAGTACCATTACAAAAAAACTTGAAACTTTGATGTCCGGCGGTTATATTATCCAACGTGTGGATGAGAACCTGACCTATGATCAGCTGCACTCTTGTGAGGATAATTTATGGAGTATGCTGTATTTGACAGGGTACTTAACCAGTGCACGTGGGGATGACTATAAGGATGAACTGCCGGATGGCACAGTTGCTCTTATGATCCCCAATGCGGAGATCAAAGAGATCTTTGAAACGACAGTTATTAAATGGTTCGATGACAGCACAAAAAAATGGGATCGAAATGCGTTGTTTGATGCGGTTTGGAATGGTGACAGTGATGGTATTACAAGAGAGATGAATGCTTTATTGCGGCGCACCATCAGTTACCATGATTATCGGGAAGATTTTTATCACGCCTTTCTCGCCGGTATCTTTACAGGTGCCGGGTATATGGTAGATTCCAATAAGGAACATGGAGAAGGCCGCAGTAATGTGGTTGTTTATGATCCTATCAATGCACGGATCGCGATCTTTGAGGCAAAGTACACAAAGGATCTGGAAAAACTGGAAAGTGAGTGTGATTTAGCTTTGCATCAGATTGATGACAGAATGTACGCAAAGGAGTATGAGGATGACTATGATCAGATCCTTTGTTACGGTATTTCATTTTTAAAAAAACGCTGCATGGTAAAGAGGAAGTAATCTCTTATCAACCATCATTCGAAGTGGTTATTGATAACAAAATGACCGGGAGACCCGTTACAATGGATTCCCCGGTCCTTTTATGTTACAGCAAAAAGCTTCACAAAGTGCTGCTATGGTTTTTATACAACAAAAAAGCAAGTGGTAAACCACTTGCTCTTTAGTGACCTGACCGGGAATCGAACCCGGGTTTACGCCGTGAGAGGGCGTCGTCTTGACCGCTTGACCATCAGGCCTTATACTGTTTGTCTTGGCTGTTCGCCGTCGACTTGTATATAATAGCACGGTCAGATGGTTTTGTCAAATGTTTTTTGAAAAAATTTTGCTATTACTTTCTTTTACTCGTGGATCCATTTTCCGCTGATCAGGCGGGCTGCAAAGAGGCAGGCGCGGATGAAGCAGTCGACTTCGATGGCGATCCATACGCCGGTGACTCCCAGGTTCAGGATATGGGTGGCGATCCAGACCAGTCCGATACGCAGGCCCCACATACCGAGGATGCTTACCATAAGGGAGAAATTTACGTCTCCGGAGCCGCGGCAGATGCCTCCGGCCATTACTGTGAAGCTGAAGAAGATCTCTGTGGCAGCAGCGATGCGAAGGGTAATGCGGCCAAGGGCGATCACCTGCGGATCGTTCGTAAACAGGTGGATGATGGCCCCGGAGAAGATGGCTACCGGGATACAGGCCGCCAGATAGAGAAGTCAGTATAGCATTTTTTGCGGGCTTTGTGGGAAAATGTGCAGAGCTGCAGTGATTTTGGGCAAGAAAAAAGATCCGTCGGGGAACGGATCTTTTTAAGGAGAAGGTATTTCGTTTCTTATGGGGTGTAGCAAAAACTATATAATGTATTGGGGGGTTACGTCTATTATAATAGCATAGAGGATAAAAAAAGTGTGCACAAAGATTTAAAAATATGAGGAAATGTTTTATGCAATATAATGAGCGAAGAGAAAAACAAGCGGCTGCATAAGCAGACATTTGTTTTTCGCAAGCCATTAACGAACGCACCGCCTGCGATAGCAGGCAGTAGAGCGCGAAGCGCGGGGGGCGTGAGTCCATAATGCAATAAAATTTCTCCCATAAAAAGGAGGAGGCGGACTGAAAATCTTCCAGTCCGCCGGAGTATTATGAAAAAAAGTTGAATTGCATTAACTCTTTACGTTCTTTAGTATAGGAAACATTCGTGAAGAAAGTTTGCCCAAATTGTAAGTATTTTGTGAACAATTGTGAACGGATTGTAAAGATAAAGAGATACGCCAGGATGGTAGGTGTAGCTGTTTCTTCTACATATGGCTGGATCACTTCTGCCTGAAGCTGGTCTGATACATTGGAAAGTGTTTTTTTCCAGAGACCGTAGAAATTATGGTCATCATTCGCATTTACTGCCATTTTCAGATCCAGGGAAGCATCGGGAACGATATCTACACGGAAACGGTTCTGGATATCATCCACGGACAGTTTCTGGGCTGTATAGGTCATAAGGAGTGCGCCGTCTACTTTTCCTTCTGCCAGCTGTTTTACGCATTCTTTTGTGTCGGATACCATAAGGACCTCAGCATCCGGCCAGGTGGCAGATAAAATCTCACGAATGGCTGTATTGCTGTTTACAACAGCCAGACGGTGTATTTTTTCAGAAGCATCTCTGGTATGCAGCACGGAAACGGTGGTAGTCAGATAAGGATTGGTGGTCTTGTACTTGTATACATTTTCCGCTTCATCACCGCCGTTAAAATCCATCCAGATATCAATGTCGCCGCAGGCGAGGACATCAAAATATGCTTCCCGGTCTGCAACAGGTACGATCTCATAGTCAAGACCCAGTTCTTCTGCTGTAGCACAGGTTATTATAGGTAGAGTAATCACCTGCAACCACCTTTGTATTTCCTACTTTTACGTTCATACAGGTAAAAGCAGTGATAGCAGGATGTCTGGAAATGGCAATTCTGCCGCACGTTCGGGTGGCAGTTTGGCGGTGGTATAGATATCCAGCTCACCATTTCGCAGCATATCCACACATTCGCTGGCAGAGTTTTCATAGCCGTCATAGGAAAATGTGCACTGCATATACCGGGATAGGTTCTGCATCATTTCGTAGCCGTATCCGCTTCGCTTCCCATTTTCGTCCTGCATGTGATAACAGTCGAAGGCATAAAATGCCTCTTTCTCCTCAAAATAAAAACGCACTATAGACTTTTTCTATAGTGCGCAATGAATAGCCATATGATCGATGGATGCAGCTGGCTGCCATGTTACAGGCCCTTTAGCTTTGCGTCACAGCCTTTCGACTGCTTTGCCGAAAAATGTCTGTTCGTATTATAATGCGGCGAAAATATCCATGACAAGAGGAGACAAGGGGAAAATACTGCAAAATATTACTTCTTATTATAAACAGGCATTCTTTTCTCAATAAAAGCATTGACTGCTTCAGCGAAATCAGGCTGGCGGGAATTGGCAGCTATTTCCATACCTTCATCTTTTGCAAAGGCTTCCATGTCTCCGTAGAAGTACTTGCGGATCAGACGTTTCTGGCTGGCATGGGCTGTAGATGATTTTGCAGCCAGTTTTGCAGCCAGTGCATAAGTGGTCTCAGCTAATTTTCCGTCTTCTGCTAAAACAGTAGCAAGACCGATCTTTACGCACTGTTCGCCTTTGTAAGCGTCACCGGTCATCATCATCAGTTCTGCCTTGTCAGGGCCTAATAAGCGTGTAAGAGTGTAGATACTTTCATTGTCACCGCAAAGTCCCATATTTACGAAAGCCATGATCATTTTACTGGATGGCTCTACAATACGGAAATCGCAGGCAAGAGCACAGCTTAATCCGGCTCCGGTTGCAACACCGTTGATCATAGCGATCACAGGCTTCGGGCAGTTGCGGATAGATATTGGCATAGCGCTGACTGCTTCGATGTCTTCTGCTTTTAAATAGGTTTTTGTATCTACCAACATTTTAAAGCGCTTAATGTCGCCGCCTGCAGAGAAGTGCTTTCCTGCACCTGTGATGACGATAACGCCTACATCGTCTCTTGCGCCTAAGGTGTTCATAGCGTCTGCGATCTCATAATAGGATTCTCTTGCAAATGCATTGCTGTATTCCGGACGGTTGATGGTAACAGTAGCGATACGGTCTTTTACGTCTATTAATATATACTGATAATCCATGATAGTTTCCTTTCTATGATAATTACATTACAATGCAAAATATTATAAACCAAACTCTTCAAAGAGTTTTTCGTTGTCTTCGCCGATCCTATGGGCTTTTTCAGCATGTGGCTGTTCTACGCAGCCCATTTTGATCGGAGGCATTGCCAGTGTGATCTGGTCGCCGTTTGGATAGGTGATCGGGCTCATAAAGCCATTTACAAGTGCCTGTTCGCTGGTGTGGTTATCTTTGAAATGAGCCAGTTCGCTGACAACGATGTCGATTGCTTCCAGTTTTGGAAGAACTTCATCTGCATTCAGTTTGGAGAAGCAGTTTTCAAAATAGCGGATGCAGTCTTCACGGTTCTTTGGATCAAAGGTTGCCTGTTTTGTGCAGTATCTTGGATCGTCCATGATCTCTTTAGCGCCGACTGCCTGGCAGAATGGTCTCCAGTAGCGCTCATATTCATTGACAACAGGAAGGATCCAGCGGTTATCTTTTGTCTTATAAGGAACGCCCATAGGTCCGCCCTGGTAACGGCCTCTTGGCCACTTGTAGCCAAACTGGGTGCCAGTGGACATTACGCTGAACATCCACATAGCTGCGCCGTACAGGGAAATGGATACATAATCCCCTTTTCCGCTCTGTGTTCTTCCATATAATGCAGTTCCAATAGCGCCTGCTAATGCAGTTCCGCAGACCAGATCGCCAAAGCCCATAGGCAGGTAAACAGGATAGCTTCCAGGAGCATCTACCATCATATCCTGGATCAGGCCGCCGGTTGCAAACATGGCAATGGCATCAAAACCTGGCAGATTGACTTTTGGACCTTTTTCACCGTAGCCTAACAGGATGGCATAGACCAGCTTGGGATAGCGCTCTTTTAAGGAATCATAGTCCAGTCCCATTTTCTTTAAGGCCTGAAGACGGTTGTTGGTAACAAATACATCTGCTTTTTCCAGTACTTTATGGAAGCGTTCCATATCTTCCGGTTTCTTAAGATCCAGCATCAGGTGATCTTTGCCGCCGTTTAAGGTGTCATAGATCGGATTTTCCTCGTCATTTGCAGGGCAGAATAAAGTAGGACCGAATTTACGTTCCACGTCACCAGATGGTGATTCTACTTTAATGACCCGTGCGCCCTGTGTTGCAAGAATACGTCCGCATGAGGGGGCTGCGATATAAGTAGAAAGCTCTACTACGGTAATCCCTTCCAATGGTTTCATAATGATAAATACCTCCTCTGTTTTTTATGGATCCACAGCCAACCTGCTG
>CAVDQU010000159.1:0-5767 GCA_963611035.1 Agathobaculum sp. | reverse complement strand
GCTGCATGCCTTGTGGGATATGTATTTTTAAAGAAAATCAGAAAGAACAAAGTGGAAAGTCTAAGTTAAGGAGGATGTGGTTATGGCAAAGAAGATCATTACGATCAGCAGAGAGTTTGGAAGCGGTGGTCGATTTATCGGTGAAGAAGTGGCAAGGAAACTTGGTGTTGCCTATTATGACAAGGATATCATCGGACAGATCGCAGAACAGTCTGGATTATCACCTGAGTATATCAAGGAAAATGCAGAGCTGTCTCCGAAAAAAGGTTTGTTTGCTTATGCTTTTTCCGGACGTGACATTACAGGAAGATCAGTAGAAGATATGGTGTATGAAGCACAAAGAAAAGTAATCAGGAAAATCGCTGAAAAAGAAAGCTGTGTGATCATAGGAAGAAATGCAGATTTTATCTTAAGAGACAGGGACGATGTGCTGAATGTGTTTATACATGGAAATATGCCGGAAAAAGTACAGCGCATCTGCAAATTATATAATGTTACAGAAGCTGATGCTGTAAAAATGATGGCGGATATCGATAAAAGACGCAGAACAAACTATAATTTTTATACCGAACAGAAGTGGGGAATGGCAGGCAATTATACACTGTCTTTGAACAGTTCTGTGTTAGGATATGATATGTGTCAGAAGATCATAATGGACTGTGCGAGAATATAAGAGTAATAGAGACAAGGATTTTCTGGATACCAAATCAGTAGTGGCCATGCTTACGCGTCCACGGTGCTTTGGCAGACAGCGCTCTTCGGCAAATATATGGTAACGCTCCTGTAAGGACGCATCGCCCTGGAGTACCCATTCGGTAAACTGCCGGATCTCTTTTATGGACATTCCGGATTTTTTCAGACATTCAATGACACGCAGCATCAGTATATCATTTTCGGAAAAGATACGATAGCCGGATTCTTTTCGCTCCATCAGAGGTAGGAGTCCCTGTTTGTCGTAATAACGAAGAGTTGTTGGTGTTACATTCATAATTTTTGCAGCTTCTTTAATCGTATAAGCCATATTTGGATCTCCTTGTGCAGAATAAAAATATAGAAATAGTATTGACTTTAACCTTAAGGTTAATGTTACGCTTATTTCATAGGAAATGTAATAAAACAGGGAGAGATTTTATGATAAAGGAGCGTTATATATGAAAAAAAGAGCAATGATATTGGCGTATTGTACGATGATGAGTGTGGCTGTTTTAAGTGGATGTGGAAACACAAAACAAGCAGAGACTTCTACAGAAACATCTGCACAGGAAACCTCTGCAGTGGCAGACAGTACCGTGGCGGAATCGGAAACTGATACCCAGGCAGAAGAAGAGGCACCGGTGGGAATGCCTCCAGCTGTAGATACAGGAGTGAAAAAGAGAGATGGAAGTCCGGCGTAAATGGAACCATCGTGGAATGCAACACAGCCTACGGCGGAAACTGTTCAGAAACAGCCATGCACAAACAGTTAGTGAAAGATCATGGATTTACGGATATTGCAGAGGTAGACATTTTGGCTGAGGACGGAGATATGGAGATCCCGGTAACGGGTGGAACTTATCTGAAAGAAGATTATGTGGGATCCCATCTGGAAAACTATGATTCCATGCTGGTATTATCCCATTTTAAGGGACATCCACAGGGCGGTTTCGGCGGCGCGATCAAAAATATTTCCATTGGACTGGGTTCCGGTGCAAGAGGAAAGAGCAACATCCACAGCGGCGGAAAGTCCACAGATACCGGTTCCAGATCCGATGATATCAATGCATTCCAGTGTTCCATGGCAGAAGCCGGATCTGCAGTCAGAGATTATTTTGGCGAAGAAAATATGATCTACATCAGTGTGATGAACCATTTATCCGTAGACTGTGACTGTGTGGAAAATCCTACGGAACCAGATATGCACGACATCGGTATTTTGGCATCTACAGATCCTGTTGCGTTGGACCAGGCTTGTGTGGATCTCGTTTATTCCGCGGACGATGACAATGCGTCTCTGATCTACCGCATGGAGTCCAGAAACGGATTTATGTCCCTGAAACACGCAGAAGAGACTGGTCTTGGAGCGCGCGACTATACGCTGATCGATATTGACCAGTAGATCACTGGAGGTTATGTATGCTGCAGGTTCTGCAAAGAGAATTGATTTATATCTGGTATTATTTTGATGTCCAGTTCCGGCAGATTGCCTCTTACTGGATCTTTGGTATGGCAGTAGGCTCCTTTGTATCCGTCTTTGCAAAAGACCGGATCCATGAGATGTTCTCTGCCATGCAAGGAAAGAAAATGGGAGTGCTTGGAGTGATCCCGGCCAGTATTCTGGGGATTCTGTCACCATTATGCATGTATGGAACGATCCCAATTGCCGCGTCATTTTCAGAAAAAGGTATGCGGCATGACTGGTTGGCTGCATTTATGATGAGTTCCGTGCTATTAAATCCCCAGCTTATGATGTACAGTCTTGCCCTGGGACCGGCTGCAAGCATGATCCGCCTGGTGTCCTGCACTGTCTGTGGAATCGTGGCGGGATTCTTTGTTTGGCTGTTTTATGAACGGAAGGGCAGCAGATCCTTTTTTAACTTCGATGGCTTTGTTCCGGGAAAGAGCCATGATACAGATCCCAATCTTCTCATGCGTTATTTGAAAAATCTGGGACGCAATATCAAGGCAACAGGAGTGTATTTTCTGATCGGCGTTTTGCTGTCTGCTTTATTTCAGAGATATGTTCCATCTGACCAGTTTGCAGAGCTGTTTGGAAGCGCAAATAAAGGATTTGGCGTGTTGATGGCAGCGACTATCGGTGTTCCTCTCTATGTCTGCGGAGGCGGTACGATCCCGCTTCTTCAGGAATGGCTCTGGTCGGGAATGAGCATGGGAAGCGCGGCTTCTTTTATGATCACAGGACCGGCCACGAAGATCACAAACCTGGGAGCGCTGAAGATCGTAATGGGTATCAGGCGTTTTCTTCTTTATCTTTTATATGTGATGTTTTTTTCATTATTGACAGGGATTATGGTAAATTTCCTTTTATGATCAATAAGCCGCTGTACTGGCAATCTTGTCAGGCAGCGGCTTGTTGAGATTATGATAGAAAAAGAATACCTTGCGCAAACCATAGAAATACCTTATAATAATGCAGTTTGACAAGTATCCATTGTCAGAGTAAGATAGTAAGAAGCAGAAAATAATGAGTGCAGGGAAAAACAAGCGGCTGCGTAGCAGACATTTGTTTTTCACAAGCCATTAACGAACGAACCGCCTGCGTAAGCAGGCAGTAGAGCACGTCAGTGCGGGGTTCGTGAGTAGATGATATAATAAGACCACAAAACCTGAAAAGATAGGAAAAACAAGACTTTATGAGAAAATTAGCATTAAGCGACGAGATACTGTTAAGTATCCAGCAGCCCGCCCGTTATATTGGCGAGGAAGTAAATATGGTAAAGAAGGATCCGTCCAAGGTGGATATCCGTTTTGCCATGTGTTTCCCGGATGTGTATGAGATCGGTATGTCCCATTTAGGCATCCAGATCCTGTATTCTATGTTTAATTCCAGGGAAGATATCTACTGTGAGCGTGTATACAGCCCATGGATGGACCTGGATCCCATCATGAGGGAGAAGAATATTCCGTTATTCACTCTGGAGACCCAGGAACCGGTTAAAAATTTTGATTTTCTGGGAATTACTCTTCAGTATGAAATGTGCTATACCAATGTGCTCCAGATCTTAGACCTGGCCCAGATCCCGATCCATGCAGCAGACCGTGGAGAAGATATGCCAATCGTCATTGGCGGCGGTCCATGTGCCTACAATCCGGAGCCTCTGGCAGATTTCTTTGATATGTTTTATATCGGCGAAGGTGAGACTGTTTATTTTGAACTCTTAGACTGCTATAAGGAGAATAAGAAAAATGGCGGCAGCAGAAGAGACTTTTTAGAGAAAGCGGCCCAGATCGAGGGAATCTATGTTCCGGCCTTTTATGATGTAGAGTACAATGAAGACGGCACTTTAAAGAGCTTTACACCAAATTGTCCAACTGCTAAGGAAAAGATCGTTAAACAGGTAGTAGCAGATATGGACAGTGTGCCATATATTGAAAAGCCTCTGGTTCCATTTATCAAGGTAACTCAGGACAGAGTGGTTTTAGAGATCCAGCGAGGCTGTATCCGCGGATGTCGTTTCTGTCAGGCCGGCAATGTGTACCGTCCTTTAAGAGAGCACAGCCTGGAATATTTAAAGCACTATGCTTACGATATGCTTAAGAGTACCGGACATGAGGAGATCTCCTTAAGTTCCTTAAGCTCCAGTGACTACACTCACCTGGAAGGCCTTGTAAACTTCCTTATTGATGAGTTTAAGGGCAAAGGAGTAAACATTTCTCTGCCGTCCCTGCGTATTGATGCCTTTTCACTGGATGTTATGAGCAAGGTCCAGGATATTAAAAAGAGCAGTCTTACCTTTGCGCCTGAGGCTGGTTCCCAGCGCCAGAGAGACGTTATCAATAAGGGACTGACCGAAGAAGTGATCTTAAAAGGCGCTACAGATGCCTTCCACGCAGGCTGGAACCGTGTAAAATTGTACTTTATGTTAGGACAGCCTACAGAGACAGTAGAAGATATGGAAGGAATTGCCCTTCTTTCTGAAAAGATCGCAGAGACTTACTATGATGAGATCCCGAAAGACCAGAGACATGGCAAGGTCCAGGTAGTTGCCAGCTCCTCTTTCTTTGTTCCAAAGCCATTTACCCCATTCCAGTGGGCAAGAATGTGTACCAAGGAAGAGTTCTTAGAGCGTGCCAATATCGTCCGCAATAAGTTCCGTGAAATGAAGAACTTTAAGAGTTTAAAATATAACTGGCATGAAGCAGAACTGACTGTATTAGAGGGCGTTCTTGCAAGAGGCGACCGCCGTGTAGGAGCGGTGATCGAGGAAGCATACCGCAAAGGCGCGATCTACGATTCCTGGTCTGAATTCTTTAAAAATGAAGTCTGGATGGAAGCATTCAAGACCTGCGGTGTGGATATTGACTTTTACACCACCAGAGAGCGCGGTTTAGACGAGCTGTTCCCATGGGATTTCATTGACGCCGGTGTTTCCAAGGCTTTCTTAAAGAGAGAATGGCAGAATGCACTGGATGCAAAGGTGACTCCAAACTGCCGTCAGAAATGTTCTGGCTGCGGCGCTGCAAAATACGGCGGTGGCGTCTGCTTTGAAAAACGATAAGATCATAGGATGATCATAGTATAAATTAACAGATTAATGCAAATAAAAGGAACAATACAGACAATGATGAAAATTCGTATCAAATTTCGCAAATACGGCAACATGAAATTCATCGGCCACCTGGATGTTATGCGTTATTTCCAGAAAGCGATCCGCAGATCAGAAGTGAACATCCGCTACAGCGAAGGTTTCAGCCCTCATCAGATCATGTCCTTTGCAGCGCCTTTAGGCGTAGGAATCACCAGCAAAGGGGAGTATGTGGACATTGAAGTGCTGGACACCGAGAATTCCAAAAAGATGCTGGACCGCTTAAATGCAGTGATGTCAGAAGGCTTTGAGATTCTGGAATATAAGCTTCTTCCAGATGATGCAGCCAATGCCATGTCCATTGTGGCAGCAGCAGATTACAGTCTTACTTTCCGCCCGGGCTATGAGCCGGAAAATGAAAGCCCGGCACAGTGGTTTGAAAAACTGGTCCGCTTTTTTGACGCTGACCATGTGATGATCATGAAGAAGACAAAAAAAGGCGAAAGGGAAATGGATTTAAAGCC
>CAVDQU010000158.1:0-5780 GCA_963611035.1 Agathobaculum sp. | reverse complement strand
TAAATGCATTTCCGATCTCGAAAATACGTCCCTCAAAAATACCTCTCTTCTGGTTGCGTCCCATTGCATGGATCATCTGAGGAGCCAGAGTAGTCCTCATCAGAGAAAGATCCTCGTTGATCGGGTTCATGATGCGGATCGCATTGCGCTCTAGCGCATCCTGCGCGAATTCCATTTCATCTAAGTCAGCCGGTGAAAAGAAGGAGTAATGCATCCCCTCAAATGCGCCTACGCTGCAGAGAGCCTTTTTAACCTTTAAAATAGTCTTCTGACGGGTATTGGTTCCGCCGATGGTTACCTTTGCAGTTGGAAGGAATGTAGAATTAATATGGTCATATCCATACATACGGATCACTTCTTCTGCTACATCTGGGTAATCTTCCATATCTTCACGGTATGCAGGGAAATGTAAGGTCAGCTCATCGCCGTTGATCTCAGGAGCAAAGTCCAGACCATTCAGGATGCGAAGGATATCTTCATCCGGTACAGTGATGCCTAATACGCCGTTTACCTTCTTGATGCTGGTCTTAAAGGTCTTTGGCTCCAGGGAATTTCCTGTATTTACGTTCTTGTGGGTCTTTGAAACTTTTCCTGCTCCCAGCTCTTCTACCAGGTGCAGAACACGCTTCATAGCCATTTCTGTTGCGTACTCGTCAACGCCCTTTGCATATCTCTGGCTTGCGTCAGAAGACTGTCCTAAGGCACGGGAACTCTTGCGGATGTTGTCACGGGCAAACTTTGCAGACTCGAACATTACTTCTGTAGTAGTGTCACGGATCTCAGAGTTTAAACCACCCATGATGCCAGCCAGTGCAACCGGCTTCTTGCCGTCACAGATCACCAGATTGTTTGGATTTAAGGTAAATTCCTTCTCATCCAGAGTAACGATCTTCTCGCCTTCTGTAGCACGTCTTACACAGATTGCATTGCCTTCCAGATAATCGCAGTCAAATGCGTGCAGCGGCTGTCCTAACTCACGCATAATGTAGTTGGTGATATCAACGACATTGGAAATAGAGTTATTTCCAACCAGAGCCAGACGTCTTCTCATCCATGCAGGAGACTGTGCCAGTTTTACATCATATACATAATGTGCAATGTAACGTGGGCAAAGATCCGGTGCCTCTACTGTTACTTCAAAGCCATCTTTTTCTACCTCTGTTTCAGTGAAATCTAATGCTGGCATCTTAAGGGGCTGTCCTAAGGAAGCTGCTACTTCTCTTGCCAGACCAAAGATACTCTGGCAATCTGGACGGTTTGCAGTAATGGAAACATCAAAAATCCAGTCGTTTAAACCGGTGATCTCTTTTACATCTGCACCGATTTCTGCGTCTTCCGGCAGTACCAGAAGGCCGTTGTAGCCAGCGCCTGGATACAGGTCTTCGTTTAAGCCAAGCTCTGTTCCGGAGCACAGCATACCATAAGACTCATATCCTCTTAATTTGCCCTTCTTAATAGTAGCTACGCCTTCAATGGTAACGTGATCCTTTGCAGTTGCGTAAACCTGGGCACCGATCATTGCTACAGGGAACTTTCCACCTGCTTTTACATTGTCAGCGCCGCAGCAGATCTGTAATAATTCTGGTCCGCCTACATTGACCTGGCACACATGAAGATGGGTCTCCGGGATTGGCTCGCAGGACTCAACGTAACCAACAACGATACCGCTGATGTCCTTTCCTACCTGCCATTTTTCTTCTACTTCAAATCCACAGTCAAACAGTTTTTTCTCTAATTCGTCTGCGGAAACATTAATATCTACATAATCATTTAACCAGCTTAACGGTACAAGCATTTCTAATCCTCCTGTCCTGATCGAACCTATTAGTCATCGATCTGATCTAACACGCGCAGATCAGACTCAAACAGCATCTTAATGTTGTTGATGCCGTATTTTAACATTGCGATACGCTCCAGACCAAGGCCGAAAGCAAAACCGCTGTACTTCTCAGAGTCGATGCCGCAGTTTTCAAGCACCTTCTTGTTTACAACACCTGCGCCTAAAACCTCGATCCAGCCGGTTCCCTTGCACAGTCTGCAGCCTTTGCCGCCGCACTGGAAGCAGCTTACGTCAACCTCTACAGAAGGCTCTGTAAATGGGAAGTAAGAAGGACGAAGTCTGGTTCTGGTGGACTCACCAAAAATTCTCTGAACAAACATGTCCAACATTCCCTTTAAGTCACAGAGAGTAATGCCTTCGTCTACAACAAGGCCTTCCATCTGGCTGAACATTGGTGAATGGGTAGCGTCATCATCAGAACGGAATACCTTACCAGGGGAAACAACCTTGATCGGAGGTTTCTTTGCTTCCATTACATGAACCTGTCCTGCAGATGTCTGGGTACGCAGTAAGAACTCAGGGGACAGATAGAAGGTATCCTGCATATCACGGGCCGGATGATCCTTTGGTGTATTTAAAGCAGTAAAGTTGTAATAATCTGTCTCGATCTCAGTTCCTTCGTATACTTCAAATCCCATGGATGCGAAGATGTCAGTCAGCTGATTGCGGACCGTGGTTACTGGATGCAGATTTCCATAGCGGATCTTCTTTGGCGGCATGGAAATGTCGATCTTTTCAGACTCATAACGCTGCTGCTGCTCTTTTTCTTTTAATTTCTGATCCAGTTCATCGAAAAACTGGTTTGCCCATTCCTTTGCGCCGTTAATGGTCTTACCAAACTCCGCCTTCTGGTCATTTGGTACATTGCGCATCTCCTTCATTAAAAGACCGATCCGGCCCTGCTTATTGTCCAGGAAGGTCTTCTTGAATTCATAAACACTTCTGGAAGTAGTGAGAGTTTCTGCGCCCTTGCAGATCTCATCTTTGATCCCAGCGATCACTTCATTCAGTTCTTTTAAATCCTGCATGATTTTTCTCCTTTACTATCTTTGTTGGTGGTGTTTCTATAAACAACAACGTCCCCCTGCACCCGAAGGCGCAGAGGGACGATAATTTACCGTGGTACCACCCAGTTTCCTGCAAACAATCTTTCCTGTTCACAGACACTTTCCAGTATGTAACGTATACTATACGGCAATGCCTACTGATTCTCTTCAGCAATGCAGCTCCCGTGGGAAATTCGGATATCTGTCTGAACGGAAAAAGGCTCACAGCCGATGACCTTTTCTCTCTGACCGGAAACAGTATCTTAAAAACACGATCTTCGCTTTTGATCTCATTTATGATTTCAGGTATGTCTGTCCTATATGGACATCCATAGTCTGTAAATCATTCTAGTCATTTTATCCTGAAAAGTCAAGGATTTTTTCTCTTCTTAAGTTCTCCTACGTACTCTAAAACGCAGTCTTTCAGCTTTTTAACACTGTCAGAAGGCTCGGCATCCTTTTTCATACCCATTCCCAGTTCCCGGATGCATTCCGGTGTCACAGGGATACAGCGCACATCATCTGTATTTCCCCGGATCATAAATTCTGACATCATGGAGATGCCGAGGCCTTTGCCCACCATGCGGATCACAGTCTCATCATCTACATAAACAGTCTGTTCATTGGCTTTGACTCCCGCTTTTCTAAAAGCGGCGTGGACATCAATATCGAAACGGCCATAGGGCATAAGAAAATCTTTTCCTTCAAATTCTTTTAAAGGAAACTGGGTACGGCCATTTAATGGATAATTTTTCGGAAGTATGGCATATAACAATTCGTCATAAAGAGATGTCCATTCACAGTTTTCACCACTCTGCCTGCTGGCAAAGATCACATCTGTTTTTCCTTCCTGCAGCAGTTCAAAAGGTTCTAATGCATGATCCACCATTCGCAGATCTACGTCCACCTTTGGACAGATCCTTCGGAAACGGTATAAGATCTCCGGCAGCCAGAACATTGCCATACTTGCATAGGCTGCAATGCGGATCGTCTCTCCCTGCTGCTTTGCCATAGCCTGGATGCGGTTTTCCAGACTGGCATTAGCCTGAAGGAACTGCCTGATAGCCGGCATCAGCTCTTTTCCCTGCCCGGTAAGGGAAATGCCATTGTGGCTTCTTATAATAAGCGGGAAGCCGATCTCACGCTCCAGACTATTTACCAGGTGGGTGAGGCCGGACTGGGTATAGCCTACTACCTCTGACGCCTTGGAAAAGCTTCCCAGATCTACAGCCGTCATTAATATTTCCAGTTTCTTTGCGTCCATTAAGCTTTACTCTCTCCCTTCTCCGGTTTCTATTGATCTGTATCCCTTACTCTCTATTAACAGGGTATTACGTTTTGTCATAGTTCTATTATAAACATGGATTTCACAAACTGCAAGGTAAGCCCTACAATGAAGTTATAAGATTACATGATAAATATGAGGTGATTCACGATTATGAATAAAAAACAACTTTCTCTCCACCAGCGCCTTCTGGTGGCAGCTACATTATTCGGCATGTTCTTCGGTGCAGGAAACCTGATCTTTCCGGTACACCTTGGGCAGCTTGCAGGAAGAAACCTGCTCCCGGCTATGGCCGGTTTTATCATTACCGCTGTAGGCATCCCGATCCTTGGAGTTGCAGCTATTGGCAATACCCACTCTGACGGCTTACAGGTGCTGTCCGCCAAGGTTGGAAAACGCTACAGCTACTTTTTCACCTGCCTGCTGTACCTGACCATTGGCCCATGTTTTGCCATTCCAAGATGCGCCACTACCTCCTTTACCACAGGTATTGAACCGCTACTTGGCAGCCAGATCTCCGGAAAAATGGCACTCCTTGTTTTTTCAGCCATTTTCTTTGCCCTGGTGCTGTTTTTCTCTTTAAAACCAGGAAATATTACACTATGGATCGGCAAAGTAATCAATCCACTTTTTTTATTTTTCCTGGCAATTTTGATCCTTTCTGCACTGCTTCATCCTGGCATTGCTGTATCAGAAGCACAGCCGGATGCTGCTTATGAAACAGGCGCCATGTTCCACGCCTTATCCGAAGGTTACGGTACCATGGACGCCATTGCAGGCCTTGCTTTTGGTATCATAGTTGTAAATGCAGTCCGGCAAATGGGTGTAACTGATGATACCGCTGTTGCCGGTGAAGTTCTCCATTCCGGTATTCTTGCAGGTATTTTAATGGCTGTGATCTATATGCTGACCATTCTCATGGGCGCACAGTCCCTGGGGCTGTTTGCAGTTTCCGAAAACGGTGGAATTGCATTATCCCAGATCTCCAGCCACTACCTCGGCAGAGCCGGTCTTTTGATCCTGGCAGTTACCATTACTTTTGCCTGTTTAAAAACCTCCATCGGACTGGTAACCAGCTGTTCAGAGACCTTTGTACAGATGTTCCCGGATAAACTGTCCTATCGGACCTGGGCAGTGATCTTTACCTTGTTTTCCTTTACCATCTCCAACATGGGACTTTCCACGATCATCCGCTACTCCGTGCCGGTTTTGATGCTGATCTATCCACCAGCCATTGCCCTGATCCTGCTTGCAATGTTTGGAAAACATTTTCACCATGACCAGAAAGTTTACGTATGGGTCACAGCCTTCACCTGGGCTGCTTCCCTGTTTGATTTCTTTAAAACACTGCCAGAGCAGGTGCAGATATTGTTCCACTTAGATAAGGCAGTGGCATTTGCACAAAACTTCCTGCCGTTCTTTGATCTGAACCTTGGGTGGATCATCCCGGCAGTGGTTGGATTAGTCATTGGGCTTGGCTTTACAAAAAAACAGACAACAAAAAGACTGCGTGCTCTTGCATAGGGCCGCAGCCTTTTTCCTGATCTCCTTCACCTAACATTCAATACTTTCCTGTTCCAACTTTTCCCCATGTTCTTTCATATAATCT
>CAVDQU010000157.1:0-5823 GCA_963611035.1 Agathobaculum sp. | reverse complement strand
CGTGTTGTAAAATCCTATGTGCGGGAAGAATATGAAAAAGAGAAATTTGACCGTGCGGCAGAGGATGTATGCGGAGACTTTACCCGTGCAGAGAAGATCCTGGCATTTAACAACCCAATGATGCAGTTCTGTATTTATACAGTTATGATCTTCGTGCTGTCCTTTGGTTCCTATACCATTATCAGCAGCCGGGGACTGGACCTGGATGTAGGACAGTTTTCAGCCCTTTTAACTTACAGTTTCCAGATCTTGAGCAGCCTTATGATGCTGTCCATGGTCTTTGTTATGATCACTCTGTCCGCTGAGTCTGCAAAGCGAATTGTAGAAGTTCTGGAAGAAAAGAGCAGTCTGGTAAATCCGGAAAACCCGGTTTACGAAGTAAAAGACGGCTCTGTAGATTTTGAAAATGTAAGCTTTAAATATTCCAAAAAGGCAGAGAGAAATGCCCTGGAGAACATTAACCTTCATATTAATTCCGGCGAGACTATTGGTATCATCGGCGGAACCGGTTCTTCCAAGTCTACACTGATCCAGCTGATCTCCCGTCTCTATGACACCACAGAAGGCGTGGTAAAGGTCGGCGGAAGAAATGTGCGGGAATATGACCTGCAGGCACTGCGTAATCAGGTTGCTGTTGTTTTACAGAAGAATATCCTGTTCTCCGGTACCATTGAAGAAAACCTGCGCTGGGGCGACAAAAATGCCACCCCTGAGGAAATGGCCCATGCCTGCAAGCTGGCGCAGGCAGATGAATTTGTCCTGCGATTCCCGGATAAGTACAAATCCTATATTGAGCAGGGCGGTGCCAATGTTTCCGGTGGCCAGAAGCAGAGACTTTGTATTGCAAGAGCCCTTCTTAAGAAGCCGAAGATCCTGATCTTAGACGACTCTACCAGTGCGGTAGATACGAAGACAGATGCACTGATCCGCAGCGGTTTTAAGGAATTTATCCCGGAGACCACCAAGATCATTATTGCACAGCGTATATCATCTGTTCAGGAAGCCGATCATATTATTGTAATGGACGGCGGTAAGATCCAGGCAGTTGGAAATCATGATGAGCTGATGAAGACCAGCCCGATCTACAGAGAAGTATATGAATCACAGAACAAAGGAGGCGGTCAGGATGAGGAATAATGGAAAAGGCATGCCAAAGGCTGGAAAAAAGACACTTTTCCGTCTGATCCGTACGATCTTCGGATTTTTCCCTGTGCTTATGCCTCTGGTAATTATTGGTATTTTATTTAATGCCATTGTAGGTTCTATTCCTTCTGTTTTTATGCAGAAGGTTATTGCAGTCATAGAAGAAAACTGGCAGTCCGGCAACTGGGACGGCTGCAAGGGGCAGATCCTGCGTTATACAGGTATCCTTCTTACTCTTTATGGTCTGGCTCTGGCAGCATCCATTTTCTATAACCGGAAAATGGCTGAGATCACCCAGGGAACCTTAAAGAAGCTGCGTGAAAAAATGTTCAACAGCATGCAGGATTTTCCTGTAAAATATTTTGACACCCATAATCACGGCGATATCATGAGTTATTATACCAACGATATTGATACCCTGCGCCAGCTGATCTCCCAGAGTATCCCGCAGTTTTTAAATGCTGCGGTCATGGTAACCACTGTATTCTGCATCATGCTTTATTACAGCATCTGGATGGCTTTGGTAGTTGTTGCAGGTGTTGTGATCATGTTAAACATCATTAAAAAAGTAGGCGGAAGCTCTGCGAAATTCTTCATCCAGCAGCAGAAAGCCATTGGTAAGACCGAAGGCTTTGTGGAAGAGATGATGAACGGCCAGAAGGTCATCAAAGTATTCTGCCACGAAGAGGAAAGCGAAAAGGCTTTTGACGCTATTAATGATGAGCTGTTCCATGTAGCAGAACAGGCAAATAAATACGCTAACACACTGGGACCGATCTTAAATAATATCGGAAACCTGCTGTATGTGGCAGTTGCTCTTGCAGGAAGCTTATTCCTGATGTTTAAGGTGCCTAATTTAAGCATTTCCGGATTACCATTTTCAATCAGTATCGTAGTGCCATTCTTAAATATGACCAAGCAGTTTGCAGGAAATATCAACCAGGTTTCCCAGCAGATCAACGCCGTTGTCATGGGTATGGCAGGTGCAGAGCGTATCTTCAGTCTGTTAGATGAAAAGCCTGAGGAAGACGAAGGTTATGTAACTCTGGTAAATGCAGTGGAAAACGCAGACGGAACACTTACAGAGCACAAGGAGCGTACCGGTGTGTGGGCATGGAAGCATCCTCACAGTGACGGAACCGTTACCTATACCAAGCTGACCGGTGATGTGCGCTTTGAAAATGTAGATTTCGGTTATGATCCTGAAAAGACCGTTCTCCATAACATTACACTGTATGCAGAACCTGGCCAGAAGGTAGCTTTTGTAGGTGCTACCGGCGCTGGAAAGACCACCATTACCAACCTGATCAACCGTTTTTATGATATTTCCCAAGGAACCATCCGTTATGACGGTATCAATATCAGCAAGATCAAAAAAGCAGATCTTCGCCGTTCTTTAGGTATCGTTCTTCAGGATACCAATCTGTTTACCGGTACGGTAATGGAAAATATCCGCTACAGCAACCCGGACGCAACAGATGAAGAGTGTATCGGAGCAGCAAAACTGGCTGGTGCCCATGATTTTATCACCCGTCTGCCGGAAGGCTATGAGACAGTGATCACCGGAAACGGTGAGAATTTATCTCAGGGCCAGAGACAGCTGATCTCCATTGCCAGAGCCGCAGCCGCAGATCCGCCTGTTATGATCTTAGATGAGGCAACTTCTTCTATCGATACCCGTACAGAGGCTATCGTACAGCGTGGAATGGATGCCCTGATGCAGGGACGTACTGTATTTGTTATCGCACACAGACTTTCCACCGTACGCAATTCCGATGTCATCATGGTACTGGAACAGGGCCATATCATTGAGCGAGGAAGCCATGATAAGCTGATCGCGGAGAAGGGAAAGTATTATCAGTTGTATACTGGGGCTTTTGAACTGGAGTAGCGCAGGAAAAAACAAGCGACGCTTAAGCGGCATTTGTTTTTTGCAAGCCATTCACGAACAAACAGCCTGCGTAAGCAGGCAGTAGAGCGCGGTGGCGCGAGTTTGTGAGTAGGATATCTAGATTTGTGAGAAAAAGAGAGGGGAAGGCAGATGGTTGAAAAAACTGCATTCTTAAAAGCCTACAACATTGACGAAGGCGATTTTAAGGCAGCTGATATCTCCTGGGAAGAGCTGGCAGCGATCTATTGTGATTATCTGTCAAAGGAAGAAAAACTCCGGGAGATCGGCAAAGACTTTGTCAATGATTATCTTTACGATATTGAGCGGGCGGGGATCCATTCCTACCGCTACCGTACTAAAAATCCAGGTCATCTGTTAGAGAAGATCATACGAAAACGGAAAGAAGACCCGGAGAAATTCAAAGACCTGAACAGGAATAATTATTACAAATACATGACCGACCTGATCGGTATCCGTGTATTTTTCCTGTACCGGGAAGATTGGATCTATTTCCACAAATACATTACCACTGTATTTGAAAACAATCCAAATGTCTATGTAAAAGACAGAAGACTGGATTTTGACGAAGATCCCGCTCACTGCTATATTGCAGAGCGTCCAAAGGTATACCGCAGAAATGGTGATACCCGCATTTATGATGAAAATCTCATTGAGATTAAATCTGACGGTATTTACCGTTCCCTTCACTATATTATCAAGTACAAAGGATACTATGTAGAGATCCAGGGAAGAACGCTGTTTGAGGAAGGCTGGAGCGAGATCGACCATGACATCGTCTATCCATATTATAAAGACGATGAAATGTTAAAAGATTTTTCCACATTGTTAAACCGGCTTTCCGGTATGGCAGATGAGATGAGTTCTTATTTTCGCAGGATGCGCAGTGTGAGAGAAGAACAGGGGTTGCTGGCACACCATTCGGTGGAAGATAAAAAAGAAGAATAAGTATCATTCAGTCATGACTGAATGGTAAACAAAAAATACGCTTTCTTTTCCAGATTCTTAACAGAATCGTAGAAGAGAAAGCGTATTTTTATATACAGCAGTGAGCAAAGAATTTCTGCTCACCGATTTTCTGCCTTAACCAGCCAGATGCAGTACATTGATCAGTAAGATCCAGCTCAGACCGTAGTAAGAAACAACGGCAACTAAGTCGTTTACAGTTGTGATCAGTGGACCGGAAGCAACCGCCGGGTCAACATTGATCTTCTTAAAGAACAGCGGGATGCAGGTGCCTACAGCGCCGGAGATCACCATTGCTAAAAGCAGAGCAGCTCCGATACAAGCAGAAACGGCATAAGCAAATGCGAAAGTCTTTCCCTTTGTAACTACAATGTACAGACCAATGGCGGCGAAAGAAAGAAAGCCAAGGATTACACCGTTTGAGAAAGCAATGCGCATTTCCTTCCATACCAGCTCAAATTTTTGTTTGCAGGTAAGGGATTCATCCATCAATACGCGGATAGTAACTGCCAGTGACTGGGTGCCAACATTACCGGCCATATCTAAGATCAGTGACTGGAAGCACATGATCAGCGTCAGTTGGCTTACTACCTGTTCAAAGAGACCTACAACAGCGGAAACCACCATACCAAGACCTAACAGGACTAACAGCCATGGAAGACGCTTTTTCAGGCTTTCTTTTAGCGGTTCTTTTAAATCTTCTTCCGCAGTCAGACCTGCAAACTTTGCATAATCTTCACCCATTTCATCATCCACCAGGTCTACTATGCTTTGGGAAGTGATAATACCTAACAGTTTGTTATTATTATCAAGAACCGGAATGGAGTCCTCAGAATAGTCTTTCAGTTTTTCAATACAGTCATCGATGAGCTCATGACCATATACATAAGGATAAGAGGTAACGATCAGCTCCTCTAAAGAGGAATCCTGTCGTGCAATGATCAGATCCTTCAGATCCATTGCACCATAAAAAGTCTGATCTTCTGTTACCATAAAAATGGTAGAAATGTTATCGTTCTTTGCTGCCTGTTCTACCAGACTGCTCATAGCCTGCTTTACAGTAAGATTTTCACGGATCACAATACAGTTTGTAGTCATCCAGCTGCCGATCTCGTCCTCATCGAAGGCTGCTATCACTGCAATATCCTTTTTGGCGTCATCATCCAGAAGTTCTGTAAGAAGAGCACGCTTTTCTTTGGGAGTCATTTTTAATACATCCACTACAGCGTCTGTCTCCATGGCAGAAAGGATAGATGCAGCTTTCTTAATATCCATTTCATCCAGATATTCTGCAGCCTGTTTCTGATCGATATGCTCAAAAATATCAGAAAGCATATCTGTATCAAGGATACGACAGATCTTGCGCCGCTCAGCCAGAGTCAGCTCCGGGAAAATGTCAGCAAGGTCGTTTTCATGGTAATCTTCCAGTTTATTTCTCAGGATGCCCGGTGAGGCATTGCTTCGGATGACAGACAGAATCTCCTGGCTGTGGTCCTGAACTTGAACTTTGTTTTCCATTTCAGTCTCCTTTATTCACTTTTTTTGCACAACAAAGCCTGCACAGGTTAAAAATGTGCAGAACAAAAAATCGCAGGACCACATATATTACTGGTCCTCCTTATTACAGCTTTGCGATGGATATTACGGGAGTTGTAAAACGGGATAAGAAATGAAAAAGAAATTCTGTCAGGATCTATTGCTTATCGTTTATTCCTAATGGCATTATTATACGAAACAGAACAGACTGCTGTTTCCATTATATCCCGTGCATCTACTTCGCCCATGACTATCGCAACCGTCCATTC
>CAVDQU010000156.1:0-5897 GCA_963611035.1 Agathobaculum sp. | reverse complement strand
CTTCTTGTTTTCATGAATATGGAAACAAGAAGATGTCATGGCTGAACTGTAACATTAAAGGAATACAAAATTTTTTAGGTTATTGTGATTTTTCTCAAAACAAGATAGAATAAGAGTGAGATCTTTTTTGATCAAAGAAGGAAACATCATAGACCGAGTGTTTAGCAAAAAGGAGTTTTGAGAATGAATTACGATGTAATTATTGTAGGGGCCGGTCCCGGCGGAATTTACTCTGCTTATGAGCTGATGAAGAAGTGCGGCGATAAGAAAATTGCTGTATTTGACTCCGGATATTCGTTAAAGAAACGTCATTGCCCTATTGACGGCGGTAAGATCAAAGCCTGCATCAAGTGTAAGTCCTGCTCGATTATGAGCGGTTTCGGCGGCGCCGGTGCATTCTCTGATGGTAAATACAACATTACCAATGATTTCGGCGGTACGTTATATGAATATATCGGCAAAAAGGCTGCTACGGAGCTGATGGAGTACGTAGATGAGATCAATATGGCTCACGGTGGCGAAGGAACCAAGATGTATTCTACTGCCGGAACCGGTTTGAAAAAGGTTTGTCTGCAAAACCGTCTAAAGTTGTTAAATGCTTCTGTACGTCATTTGGGAACAGATATTAATCTGGTTGTATTAGGCCAGTTATATGATGAGTTAAAAGAAAAGGTAGATTTTTATTTTGAGTCTCCTGTGGAACATATTGAGTGCCTGGAAGATGGCGGATATAGAGTATGGAGCAATGACAAGTCTTATGACTGCAAAAAATGTATCGTATCAGTAGGGCGAAGCGGAAGTAAGTGGATGGAGCATATCTGTAAGGAACTGGATATTCCTACAAAATCCAATCGTGTGGATATCGGTGTTCGTGTGGAGCTTCCTGCCGTGCTGTTTGCCCATCTGACAGATGAGCTGTATGAAAGTAAGATCGTATATCGTACAGAGAAGTTTGAGGATAATGTGCGTACCTTTTGTATGAACCCAAAGGGCATCGTTGTAAATGAAAATACAAACGGCATCGTTACTGTAAATGGCCACAGCTATGAGGATCCAGAGAAGCAGACAGAGTGTACAAACTTTGCACTGTTAGTTTCCAAGCACTTCTCTGAACCCTTTAAGGACAGCAACGGCTACGGCGAAAGCATTGCCCGTCTTTCCAATATGTTAGGCGGCGGTGTTATTGTACAGCGTTTCGGTGACCTGATCCGGGGAAGACGAAGCACTCCAAAGCGTATAGAGGAGAATGTTTTTGTGCCGACTCTTTCTGCAACACCGGGTGATTTAAGCCTTGTTCTTCCGAAGCGTATCCTGGACGGTATCATCGAGATGATTTATGCTCTGGATAAGATCGCACCGGGAACTGCAAATGATGATACTCTGCTTTACGGTGTGGAAGTAAAGTTCTACAACATGGAAGTAGACGTAGATGAAAATCTGGAAAGCCGCCACAAAGGCCTTTATATCATCGGCGACGGCAGTGGCGTGACCCATTCCCTTTCCCATGCGTCAGCAAGCGGCGTGTATGTAGCACGTAAGATCGCGGAGAGCCTGGAAGGATAGGTATTAAAACTTTTCGGTTGTAATTTTGATTCCCGGCAGCAAGGGAGCGAGTTTTAGAAAAACTCCTGTTTTGCTGCCGGGAGTTTTTTAAGAAAAGGGAAATACATATGGATATTTTTAAGCTGGTACTTGTATTTTGTGTGATCATAGGCGTTATGTGGATGAAAAAGCCTATGTGGCTGGCGGTGATCGCGGCCTCTGTTGCAACGATCCTTTTATATGGCCTTTCTCCTGATGTGGCGATCCATGGGATCATAAAAGGAGCAACAGCCAGAGCTACCATTGAAACGCTGGTAGTGTTTTATTCTATTACATTTTTGCAGAGAATGATGGAGAAAAGGAAAAATTTAAGTAATGCTCAGGTTGCTATGAACGGCCTGTTTAATAATAACCGGGTAAATGCGTCTATCGTTCCTTTTCTTTTGGGTATGCTTCCGGCTGCCAGTACTGTTTTGATCTGCGGCCCTATTGTCAGGGAAAGTGTAAAGGATTCTGATCTTACTGTGCCGGAAAAGGCGTGTATTACATCTTATTTCCGCCATATATCAGAAGCTTTTGTTCCTACCTATACCAGTATTTTTATTGCGCTGGGGATCACAGAAGGACGCGTCAGCGCAGGTGCCTTTATTTTAGCAATGCTTCCTATGGTAGCGGCGCTTTTTGCTGTAGGCTGGATCTTTTATCTGCGCCGTGTGCCGAAAGACACAGGAATGGTGCCGGATCAGCCTAAGGGATATTATTGGAAGCTGCTGGCACAGAGTATCTGGGCTATTGCACTGACCATTGCATTGATCCTGATCTTTAATCTGCCTGTGTGGGGTGCGGTATGGATCTGCATTTTATTAAATGTGTTTGTAAATCATTTTGATGGAAAAGAGCTGGTTCCATTTATCCGCACAGCTTTTGAGACCCGACTGCTGCTTAGCACACTGCTGATCATGATCTTTAAAGAGCTGCTTACAGAAACCGGTGTTATTACAGCTTTACCGGAGTTTTTCTCTGCACTGCCTATTCCAACATTTCTTGTATTTGTGCTGTTGTTCCTCTTTGGAACCATTGTAGCAGGTACACAGGCGATCATTGTTTTATGTATGCCTATGGCAATGGAAGTGATTGCTCCGGGACATACAGGTCTGGCGCTGTTTACCCTTTTAATGTGCGTAGGCTATGTGGCAATGCAGATCTCACCCACTCATATCTGCCTGATCCTTTGCTCGGAAGATTATAAAATTTCCCTGGGAAGCATGATACGTAAAACGACCCCTATGGTTGCGGTATTTACATTGATCGCCATTGCTTATTATGGGGTGCTTAGCATGATGGGATTTTAAAACGGAAAACCTTTCATGCCACGGAATTTCCCTGGAAAGCTGATAAAAATGCGGCCTTGATTTTATTTCTTTGCTGTGCTATACTTCTACCCGTTGTAAAGCCCGTAAAAACAAGGTCGTATAGGGCTTTAAAGGCGGTCACCGCCTATAAATGTGCCGAGTGTTCGTGACCTTCCACTCGTAAAACAAAACTAAAGGAGAATTGAAAAATGAACAAACAGTATTACCAATCAAGAACTGGCTTTATTACCCAGAGTGCGCTGATCGCAGCCCTTTATGTGGTGCTGACCATGATCGTTGCACCCATTGCTTTTGGCCCGATCCAGTTCAGGGTCTCAGAAGTATTATGTGTGCTTCCGTACTTCTTACCAAGCGCAGTTCCAGGCGTTACCATTGGCTGCTTCCTTGCTAACCTGCTTTGCGGTGCGGCATCACTGGATGTAGTATTTGGCAGTCTTGCAACTCTTATAGGAGCAGTTGGTTCCTATTATCTTGGAAAGAAGAACAAATGGCTGGTATGTGTTCCGCCGATCCTTGCAAACACTATTATTGTTCCATGGGTATTGCGTTATGCATACGGTTCTACCGATCTGATCCCATATGCAATGCTGACAGTAGGAATCGGAGAGGTTCTGGCGATCGGAGTGTTAGGAAATATTCTGTTAGTGACATTGGAACGGCATTATAAAGCAGTGTTGTTTGCAAAGTAATATTGGAAAAATTATTAGTAAAATGTATCATTTGTGAATGATGGAGATCCCTCTGGAGCATTTTAAATGCGCCAGGGGGATTTTTTGCGTCTGCTCTCTGGACATTTCATTTGAAAACTGCTATTCTGAATATAAGCAGGATTTCAAATATATTCTAAAGATTCTAACATTCTAAGCTGTATCAAAAACAGCTTCTTATCTGAACTCTTTGCTTAAATCACAACTACTGAAACAGGCAGAGAGGAAGGAGAAAAACTTTCTGCCGCACAACAGAAAGGACGATGCCTATGACGCAAAATGTATGGGAAATGGAAGCGGAAAAAGAACTGATGCAGTTAGAGGACAGAGAGTTTAATCTCTGTGATTTTGCTCTGTTTTTGTCGGTCATGAAAAATGAAACAGCCCACAGGAATGTTTTGAGTATCATAATGGGTGAAAGAGATCTGGAACTAAAGGAAGTGCATATGGAGGAAGTGATCCTGAATAAAAGCGGTCAGCGTGCCATCCGGCTGGATGCAAGAGCTACGGACATATCAGGACGCAATTTTGCAACAGAAATGCAAAATGATACCGAACAGGATGATATGCGCCGCAGAGCCCGGTTTTATCAGGGGCTGATCGATACACCTGTTTTAAAATCAGGAAGGGAAACAAGATATAAACAGCTTCCACCAACGATCATTACCTTTATCACCCAGAAGGATATTTTCGGAAAAGGTCTGGCGAAATATACATTTACAGAGCAGTGCGAAGAGATAAAAGATCTGCACCTGGAAGATGGGACAACAAAGATATTCCTGAATATGTCCAGCAAAAACGGCGAACCAGTACTGGTCAGTCTGCTGCAGTATATGAAGCACACAACTTTAGAAAATCCTGAGATCCTGGTAAAAGATGAACGCTTAACACAATTAGATGATATTGTGACAGAAGTAAAGCAATCAGAAGAATGGGAGGCTGTGAGAATGAGCATCTTGTCAATAGGATTGGAACGTGGGGAGAAGATTGGATTGGAAAAGGGATTAAGTCGTGGAAAAATCCAGGGAAAAACGCAAAGTATCCTGGAGCTTCTGGAAGAAAGCGGTCCAGTATCTGAGAAGACACGCAGGATGATCTTGGCTGAGACTGATACGGAGCGTTTGAGCGCATGGCTTAAGAAGGCGGCTAAAGCGGATTCGGAAGAGGATTTTTTGAATAAAATATAGTAAATGTAGTAACGCAAAGGCGATCCGGTTTACTGACCAGATCGCCTTTTAAAATGATCTTAATTGTTTTATCCTTCCACAACCTCCACAATACTAAATCCTTTTTCCTTTAACATATCCTCACAGGGACTGTCAAGGTGCATACAGTATACTCTGTGGCGTTCTTCCCGGGGAATCCATTTTTCCATTTTGCCGTAGTAGCAGTGGGATGGATTTGGGGAGTCGTGGGTGCTGGTGTCATGGTAAATGCGGTTTATCTCACCTGCAAGGAAGCGGGTTCTGATGTCTTCTGGCAGTTCTGAGGAGTCACCGCTGTAGTAAATGGTCTCGGTTCCGTCACTTAAAACATAGCCATAGCATTTCATGTCCAGCGCATGTTTCACTTCCACAGGAACGGCAGTCAGACCTGCCGGGTTTTCAGGAAGTGTTTCATGGTAATGGTATCCTAATGGGGTGATCCCTTCTAATGTAAGAAGCTGTTTAATGGTCTCCTGTGGATAAACCACATGAATGGCCTTGTTAAAGAGACAGTAAAAATAGGAGATCAGGGTTCCAAGACTTCCTACGTGATCGGCATGCATATGAGTCAGGATCACATAAACATCTTCAATGGAAGCCAGGTCCAGTTTGTGATAAAGCACATCAAACATGGTCTCTCCGCAGTCAATAAGATAAAGCGCTTTTCCGGAAAGCATGTATGCTCCCGTATTTTTAAAGGGAGGATAAAAAGCGCTGCCTTTTCCGGTAAAATTTAATTCCATGCCTTTCCTCCTTGATAATGATTGTTATTTATTCAGCCATGATACATTTATTCCTTGATTCCGGCACTTACAAAGCTGCTCATAAACTGCTTCTGGGCGATCAGGAATGCTACAAGCAGAGGAACAATGATGATAAAGGCTGCAGCACACACATTGGCCCACTGCATATTTGCCTCTTTTGATTTTGCGAAAATAGCAAGTCCTACAGTCAGTGTACGGTTGGTAGGAGAGTTGGTCACGATCAGAACGTCATTTGGGATAATGATCTGCACGAAGATCACAGCAAATACCAGCGCCTGTCCCTTAAAATCCAGAACAGCCAGCGCA
>CAVDQU010000155.1:1183-6051 GCA_963611035.1 Agathobaculum sp. | reverse complement strand
TCCTCCTGCAAGCAAGCTTGCGTCGGATTTTAGACCTTTTGACCCTGGTATCATACATATTGAGAAAGGGTAAGAAACTACCATGCAGATATTGACGATTCTTGTTATAGAAGACGAGGATTCCCTTCTCCAGCTTTACCGGATCGTGCTGGAAAAAGAAGGCTTTAAAGTATTGACTGTCCACAACGGACAGGAGGCCTGGGACCTGATTGAAAAAGAACATGTAGATCTGGTGATCACCGACATTTTAATGCCGGTGATGGATGGCTATGAATTTACAGAGCTTCTGCGCCGTTCCAATCCAAGTATACCGGTATTGATGATCACGGCCAAGGACGATTTTCCTTCTAAAAATAAGGGCTTTTCCCTGGGTACTGATGATTATATGACCAAACCGGTGAATCTGGATGAAATGATATTAAGGGTACGTGCCCTGCTTCGCCGTTCCAATATTGCCAATAACAAACGGCTTACGCTGCCACACACCGTCTTAGATTATGATGCGTTGACTGTAACAGAGGGGGATACTTCCCATATGCTCCCTCAAAAAGAGTTTTTCCTGTTATTTAAGCTGATCTCCTATCCTAATAAGATTTTTACCCGCATGCAGCTGATGGATGAAATCTGGGGGCGGAACAGTGAATCTGACCTTCAGACCATTGACGTACATATTAACCGGCTTCGCAGACGTTTTGAAAATAACCCGGATTTTGAGATCATCACAGTCCGGGGGCTTGGATATAAGGTGGTGATGAAAGAATGAAAGACCTGAAATTATGGGGTATTTTTATCAGTGTGATCATTGCAGTTCAGATGCTTGGTTTTTGTGTGATCTCCGGTATTACCTGGTGTTTGTTCCACATAGGGATCCTAAGTCCTGACAAGCCGCCTTCAGGCTGGTTTCCTTTTTTGACCACTACATTCAGCTCCGTACTGATCTCTGTCTGTATCACTATGGTCATCTCCCACCACTTTTTTGGTCCTATCCAGAAACTGGTCCGGGCTTTAGAACAAGTCTCTGAAGGAAATTTCGATGTCCGTTTAAAGGATAATGCCATTTGGTATGAAGTCCGCGAAATGAATGTTAATTTTAATAAAATGGTAAAGGAATTAAATTCCATTGAAACTTTACAGTCCGATTTTATCCAGAATGTATCCCATGAAATAAAAACCCCCTTGGCGGCTATTGAAGGATATGCCGCACTTCTGGCTGCTTCTACTGCAGATGAACAGAACAAGCTGTATGCGGAGCAGATCTTAAAGAGCTCCAGACAGCTTTCTACACTTACCGGAAATATTTTAAAGCTGTCCAAGCTGGAAAATCAATCCATTATCTCAGAAAAGAAATCCTTCTCCCTGGATGAACAGATCCGTCAGGCAGTCCTCTCTTTGGAACCAATCTGGTCATCCAGAAAGATCGATATCGACCTGGATCTGCCGGAAGTATCTTTCTACGGAAATGAAGATCTGATTTTTCAGATCTGGACAAATCTGCTCTCCAATGGTATAAAATTTACTCCTATCGGCGGCATGGTCTCTATCAAACTGACACAGGATCCATCTTGTATATCTGTGAATGTTGCTGATAACGGCATCGGAATGAGTGAAGAAGTACAGAAGCATATTTTTGACAAGTTTTACCAGGCAGAAGACAGCCGCAGCATAGAAGGAAACGGTCTTGGACTGACATTAGTAAAAAAGATCCTCAGTCTTTGCGGCGGTACCATTGAAGTGACCAGCAAGACAGACCTTGGATCTACATTCATCGTTAAACTTCCCGTTGACTGACAGACGACCCATACGATTTCTGTGTTGATGCGCTTCACCGTCGACTGCCTCCCGCAACCATATTCTCTGTATCCTTTAAAGCAGTTTGATTGCCTCGATGGTCCGTGCATATTCTTTCTCCACTGCCGGCATCAGCCTAGCTGCTTTTTCCATATCACCGGAACCTGTATCCGTGGGCCTCAATACTTCTGTTACTTCTGCAGCCGCCCTGTAAAGAGGACCAAATCCCAGATTTTGAGCCACCCCTTTTAAGGTATGGGCGCCGCGGAATGCTTCCGAAACATTTCCGGTTTCCATAGACTCTTTTAATTTTGCATAGCTGTCATCCTCCAGAAACTTTAAGGCAAATTTGCGCACCAGCATTTCGCTTCTTAATCTGGATAAAACATCCTCATAATCAGCTCCCATTTCGTCATAGCACTCCTTTAAGCTCATCATCTTTCTCCTCCTGCATCAACAGAGTATTTACCCTATCTGACTTTCATATAAAAAGTACTTAAAACGAAAAACACTGCCCTCTTCTGGTAAACGAAGTCCCTGTTACAGGCATTTTTCACAACCATAGGAAAGCAGTGTTTTGAATTACCAAAATCACCTGATATTATACTGGAAAATGTTATTTAAAACAACTATTAATCCACCAATTTGTCTAATTCTTTTACATATTCTGTCTCACTGCAGCTCTTATGATTTGCTTTTGACGCATAAATGTTGACAGCTGCCTGAGATTTCTTAACAGCCTGCATGGTTCCGGCACCTGCTACACAGCCGCCCGGACATGCCATTCCCTCTAACAGATAGCCGTTATATTTGCCTAAAGTTGCAAGCTTTAACAGCTGACGGCACTCTTTTAAGCCTTCTGCATTTGCGATCTTAACTTCCATATCCGGTCTCAGCTCTTTTAAAATATTCTTAACAGAGTTTGCCACTCCTCCTGCAACAGCAAAGTTTCTTCCGTCTGTGGAAGCGTCATTGACACCGTTTGGATCCTCTTCGATATTTTCAATATCTACATGCTTCGCATCGAAAATTCCGGCCATCTCCTCAAAGGTCAGTACGAAATCTACATCGCTTCGTATGCTGGTACGCATTGCTTCCAGCTTCTTCGCTGCACAGGGTCCGATAAATACAACCTTTGCAGACTCATGCTGCTTCTTGATCAGCCTTGCAGTTAAAGTCATAGGAGTCAGTGCCATGGAAATGCAGTTCGCGTACTTTGGATATACCTTCTTTGCCATTACAGACCATGCCGGACAGCAGGAAGTTGCCATAAACGGGATCTTCTCCGGTACTTCCTCTAAGAAGTCCTGTGCTTCCTGGGCTGCGCAAAGGTCAGCACCAATGGCTACCTCAAATACATCGGCAAAACCTAACTTCTTCATAGCCGCTCTCAGTTTTCCAGGAGTTACCTTTGGTCCAAACTGTCCTACAAATGCAGGAGCTACTGCTGCGTATACACGCTCACCAGACTGGATCGCACGAATGGTCTGGAAGATCTGGGACTTGTCTGCAATGGCACCAAAGGGGCAGTTTACAAGACACTGTCCGCAGGATACACACTTATCATAATCAATATCTGCCTTACCATTTTCATCAGATGAAATGGCATCCATACCGCAGGCTGCAGCACATGGTCTCTGCTGAACGATAATAGCATTATAGGCACATACAGTTGCGCACTTTCCGCACTTGATACATTTGTCTTCATCGATATGGGAGCGTCCTGTAGTACGGTCCAGAGTAACAGCTCCCTTTGGACAGACTTCCACGCAAGGATGGGCTAAACATCCCTGACATCCGTCTGTTATGTGGACTCTCTTTTCCCGACAGGCATTGCAGGAAAATTTGATAACATTGATCAGCGGCGGCGTGTAATAGGTTTCTGCTCTGTCTGCTGCTTCAATATTATCGGAAACCGGTGCATGCTCAGCCGCACTGCGGCAGGGAAGTCCCATTGCCAGGCGCAGTCTCTCTCCTACGATGGCTCTCTCTAAGAATACGTCATAGCGGAAGTTTCCGACTTCTCCCGGAATGATCTTATATGGAAGCTCTTCAATACGCTTGTCAACCGGCCATTCGGTATGATAAGCCATACGGGCTACTTCTCTAAAGATTCTGTGGCGGATCTCCTGAATACGGGTTTCTACTCCTCTCATTGGCTTTCTCCTCTTGTTGTGATTTTTTTAACAGGTGTGATTTTGATATATGAGCATAGAACGCACCACCGGCGCATTCTTCATATGCTTGGTAAACATAGCAGAAACAGCTCATTCGGGCTGTTTCTGTTCTTATTATACGCATATACGAAAAACATTGCAAGTGATTTTCTTTCTCAATTACTTATGTTTCTGTTAAAAAACAAACAAGCTGGTATTTACTGGACTTTTTTAAGAGAATAGATATCTGTTCTCCTCTGTTTGATGAGAGGAAGCTGCTCTCTCACTGCATCCACACGTTCCAGATCAATGTCCTGGATCAGCATGCCTTCTTTTTCGTCCAACTTTCCAAGGACTTCCCCCCATGGGGATGTGATAATGGAATTTCCATAGGAAATATAGCCTTCACTTTGTCTTGCCTGGGAGCAGCCAGCCATAAATACCTGGTTGTCCAGCGCTCTTGCACGGAAAGTAAATTCCCAGTGTGCCGGACCGGTGGTCATGTTAAAGGCTGCAGGAACGAAGATCATCTTTGCCCCTTCCATAGCTGTCAGTCTTGCAAATTCCGGAAAACGGATGTCATAGCAGATCTCCAGTCCAAAACGGCCAAATTCTGTATCAAAAACAGATACACTGTCTCCCGCTGTTAAGGTATCCGACTCCTTAAAGCACTGGCCGCCCTTTACTGCAATGTCAAATAAATGAGCCTTTCTGTGCTTTCCGATCTGCTTTCCTTCTCTGTCAAATACATAGCAGGTATTATATACATGGCCTTCCTCGTCTTTTTCCGGCATACTTCCCCCTACCAGATAGATCTTGTTTTCTGCTGCATATTTAGATAATTCCTGCCAGCATTCCCCGCCTTCCGGTTCTGCATAAATTGGGAAATTATCCGTCTGATACGGGCAGTTGAACATTTCCGGC
>CAVDQU010000155.1:0-1132 GCA_963611035.1 Agathobaculum sp. | reverse complement strand
CTTTTTTTATGTAATCTCTGGCAATAGCCAGACTGTCTTCTTTTTTCGGCTGTGCGCCCATCTGGATCAGTGCGATTTTCATTTTCTATCCTCCTGTTACCTTTTCTGACGATTACTGCTGATATTTACTGAAGTTTGCCTTTGCAAAGGATCGGATACTCTCCCACTACTTCATCCCCCTTGATCAGGTATGCCTTCTCATACAGGTTGTTAGCCGGGCAGATATGGACAGGAATGATACGTACCTTGTCACCAATCTTTACTGTATCGTGGAACTTCTTATTATAAATAATAGCATGCTCATCATAAACATCAAAGATATGAACATCTGGATATTCCAGAATAGTTCCCTTTCCAGGTGTCTTTGTAATGCCTACGGTTCTTTCCTGGGCTGTCAGTCCCTTTGCGCCTACATCTAAGATCACTCTTTCATCTGTAGGTTTGCTCATAACCGTTGCAAGAACAGTTACTGCGCAGTCGCCAAGATCTCCCAGTACATTTGCCATGGAAGCATCCATTAAGATATAGGTTCCCGGGCGGAATTCTGTAATTCCCGGAAGGAGGTCAAAATGATACAGAAGGCTTGGTGTGCTTCCGATGCTTACACGTTTACACTCCATTCCACGTTCTTTCGCCAGCTCTGCAAAATGAAGGGTGCGCTTCTGGCTTACAATAAACTTCTCATGGCAGTCTTCCATGGTCTCTGCGTTATAGCAATGTCCTTCATGGGACACCCAGAAAATCTACATTTTCTGCCTTTTTGATGCTGTCAAGAAGTTCAAAGAATTTCTCTTCTTCAATAATACCGGAGCGGTTTTCGCCTACTTCGATCTCAACCACTACCTGGGCATGCTTTCCGCTTCCTGCAAAAACTCTGTCTGCTGCCTCTACATGTTCCGGGCAGTCAACGCCAAAGGAGATCTGCTTTGTTTCCATTAATTTTAAGATACGTTTTAATTTAATGTCTCCTACCGGCTCATTGGCAATGAAAATATCGTCCAGACCATTTTCTGCCATAACCTCTGCTTCACCGATCTTTGCAACGGTAATGCCCTTGCAGCCTGCATCTCTCTGAAGCTTTGCCAGGTACGGTGCTTTGTGTGTCTTTGTATGTGGTCTTAATGCCACTCCC
>CAVDQU010000154.1:0-6083 GCA_963611035.1 Agathobaculum sp. | reverse complement strand
TCCTGCCGGAACTTCCCTTCTGCGCTTCTTAGATCCTGAATCTCCATCAGAATGCGCCAAAGCTGCAGCTTCCTGGTTCCGTCAGGTGCTGTTTTTCCATGAAAATGACTTTAAGGCAGTTCCAGACCTTCCTTCTCAGGTAGAAGAACGGGAAATGATCTGCCGTCTGCTCCAGAAGATGGACATTGACATTTTAGATTATTCTATTACAAAGGATCCTGATACTGATTCCATGTCCCTGATCTTAAATCATGGAAAAGTCGACAGCAAAACTTTCTTTGTTTCCTACAATGAAGAATCCACAGGTATCCGCAAGCTTCTTACTTTTATCCCAATGATCGTAAAAAGCCTGCGTCAGGGAAGTCTTCTCCTTGCTGATGACCTGGACAATGTGCTCCATCCCCATCTACTGCGCTTTATCCTTTCTCTGTATCAGGATCATGAGACAAATCCTCATCAGGCACAGCTGGTATTTACCAGCCACAATACAGCCATCCTTACTCCCTCTGTTATGAGAAGAGATGAGATCTGCCTGTGCTGCCGACCGGAAGGAACAGATGCCGTTCTCTATCCCCTTTCTTCTTATAAAAAAGAAAATGGCCTCATCCCAAGAAATGATGAAGCCTATGGTAAACAATATCTGGAAGGACGTTACGGTGCCAACCCTAAGATTTGATAGTTCATTTTAATCTTTTTTCCGTTCTCCCACTGTTTTAAGCTGCGTTGAACGCGTTCACACACGGCCAGAACATGTTTCTGGCCTGCTCCGTTTAACAGGATCAGATACTGAACAGGGCTGTAGCAGGTAAACAGATCCCCTTTTCGCAGACTGCCCCCTATGGCCTTCTTTAACATTTCAGAAGCCGGCTGCACCAGCTCTCCTTCCAGCAATGCCCCCTTTACATCTAAAAGCGTTATACAAAACAATGTATACTCAAAGGAAAATCGTTCTGCCATACGGCTGACCAGACGATAAATGTCTATAAAAGAAGGATACGAGCTGTAATAAGGCCCCTGCAGCTTTTCCCTCTCTTTTAAACTGTTTTCTATATCTTCCAGCACATAGGAAGTATAGCGGATCTGTTCGCTCATAATCCGAAAGCGCAGAAGCATGGTCTCTGAGGGCGGAAGTCCCTGCTCTTCAAAGTATTGGGACACTACCTTTCTGTAAACCTCCATTGCTTCCTGGTGGCGCTTTAAGGCAATGAGACAGTCCAGCTTCAGCATCTGGCATTCCTCATAGGGATATATCCTGCAGGCAGCTGTACTCAGCTCTAAAAGCCGTTCATATTCCCTGCCTCCTATCAGGCACTTACTTGCACTCCGCAGACACTTAAAATACAGTTCCTGATACTTAATCCCTATTACATTGACACATTTTTCTCCCGTCATCTGGGCAAGAAATTCTCCGTGATACAGATCACAGGCATGACACAAGGCTTCTTTTTCGCCGGTTCTCAGTCCGTATTCCGCTGCCCGTTCAAACTCCCTGGCATCCACCAAAAGCAATATTCTTCCCTCATCAAAACGATAGATTCCGTTTTCTGTTCGTATATATTCATGGGGCGGCAATATTTCTTTTATCACTTTTCGCAATCTGAAAACGGCTGTCCGCAGACTTCCTGACGGATTGGCATATTCCCCGTTTCCGTACAGTGCATCTAAAAGTTCTTCCCGGCTTATGCCTCTGGAGCCTGCATAGAGCAGGATCAGAAAAAGCAGCAATACCTTTCCGGTAAGAGTTGTGCCAATGGGAAAAAATCTTTCTTTGTATCTTACAGATACTGTCCCCATCATCCGCACGGTCAATATCTCTTTCTTATCCGATCCCCGGCTCATATCCATTTCCTGACCCATAGCTTATTTCTGCCCTCCTGTGGTAAAAACATCACTTAATAACTGCGCAGCTGGTCTTCTTCCTCCTCAGCTGTTTTATCGATCACACGGATCTCTGCTTCGTATCCGTAGGTGTCATTTACTTTAATATACACCTTATCGCCCACTTTGTGGCCTTTAATTGCTTTTCCTAAAGGAGAATCAATACTGATCAGCCCTTTCATGGAGTTTCCACGGACGGTAGTCACCAGCTTGTAGCTTTCTGTTTCATCGTCTTCCGGGATATATAATTCCACCCGGTCTCCCAGACCCACTTCATCTGCCTTTGACTCATCGGAAACAATGCGTGCTGTCTTGATCATTTTTTCCAGATAACGGATACGGCTCTCATTGCGGTTCTTATCCTGCTTTGCAGCCTTGTATTCAAAGTTCTCGCTTAAGTCTCCCTGGGCTCTTGCTTCTTTTACTGCCTCTAAGGCTTCCTTTCGCACCACCAGTTTTCTGTATTCTATTTCTTCCTGCATTTTTTTAATATCGTCTTTTGTCAGATTATCGTACATGACTTTTTCCTCCTGCTCTAGTCTTTCATAATTTCTTTATTTTCCCTTCAGGAATTTTATTTTTTCTTTAGCGTCTGCTCAAACTTTGTCCACAATTTACCTGTATATTATTACTTGTAAGGTTGATGAGACCTTTTACCATACAGGAAGACACTTTTTCATACCTAAGCCGGCAGATTCCCCCCTTTTCTGCCGGCTCCCTCCATTTTATGGGGATATACGCTTAAAAACCTTCCAGGAATACATCATCTTACACACTTCTCATATGACGGAACAGTTCTGAAACCACTGCTTCATATTCAGTAAGGCGCTGGGCCTTGCGGATCTTCTTCATAAATTTTTCCTCTTCCGGACAGGAAAGGATGAAAAATCCCCACAGTTCTTTCATTTTAAATAATACCGGCCGGTCCCCGCTCATAACACGGGCATATCCGTCACAGAGCAGGCGGTGGAACTTTTCCAGGCGTTCTGCTTTTTCTGCACCGGATATCTTCTCAGATGTTTCTTCAAATATTTTTTCATCTGCCTCTCCAGACATTTCTCCTGTGATCTCTTCTGTTAAAAACGGGTCCATCATGATACCACGCCCCATCATTACCTTATCCAGATCCGGATACTCTTTTGTAAGCCTGTCATGATCTTTCTTCCGGAAGATATCTCCATTATAGCACACAGAATGCCTGCTTTTTTCATAGCCTTCTTTAAATGCGTCCATGCGCACATTATATTTATAAAAATCTTTTAATACTCTTGGGTGAATGATAAGCTCTGTTAATGGACACTGGTTATACAGCTCCAAAAGGGAGCCAAATTCTTCTTCACTTTCCACTCCTACACGGGTCTTAATGGAAAATCTTAAGTTTTCCCGCTCCATTCCTTCGCTGATCTCCCCTAAGAACCGGGCCAGTTTTTCTGTATCTTTTAAAAATCCGGCTCCTTTTCCCTTGGCAGCTACGGTACCAGAAGGACAGCCCAGATTTAAGTTTACTTCCTTATAGCCATACTCCTTTAATTTTACCGCTGTATCCAGAAAATCCTCTGAATTTGACGTAAGGATCTGGGGGACCACATCCATTCTCTGATTATGCTCTGGAAGAATGTCATTTAACTCCTTGCTGCTGAATCCGCTTTTATGTTTCGGTGCCAGAAACGGGGTAAAATACCGGTCCATAGGCTTAAAACAGCTGTTGTATGCCTGTCTGTATATGTACCCTGTGATTCCTTCCATGGGAGCCAGATAAAATTTCATAGATCCTTGTCCTCTCATTTTATATCATCTACTCACGAATCCCGCACTTACGTGCTCATTTGCCTGCTATCGCAGGCGATTCGTTCGTTAATGGCTTGTGAAAAACAAATGTCTGCTTACGCAGCCGCTTGTTTTTCCCTGCGCTCATTATATTTGCCAGAAAATACAATACCTTATCTGCTGCATTTCGTCAACAGACAAGGTATTAAAAAAGGGGAGGATAAGTATTAATATTTTCTCTTTGGTGATATTTCTATTATAACCATTTACTCCCCGGTTATTCTCTTTTTTCCCAAAATCTGTCCCTCTTTGCAGATCCTGCTGATTTTACAATACCATGATCAGCACGGTAGTGATCAGCACCATACTTATGATAATAGAAAGAGAGTTTACAGCACTTGAAAGGCCGATATCTCCTTTCATCTCGCCAGTGAAAGCCGGTGCAGCGGATGCAATAGGGCTGAATACCAGAACAGCCAGCGTCTGGCGGTACTCCAATGGCAACGGAAGGATAACAAAAACAAGGAAAGCTGCCAATGCTGCAACTCCATAACGGACAGCCAGTATTTTTATGATCTTTCCGATCCGTTCCCAGTCTCCGGACAGCTTAAAACCTACACCTAACATAAGCATGGCCGTAAACGCATTGGCATTTCCGATCAGCTGTGCAATACTGATCACCGGTGCCGGAAGAGAAATTTTTATCAGAGAAAGCACCAGCATGACAATGTATATGTCAAAAGGGACGGATCTGACCAGTGTCTTTAAAATAGGAAGAAAAGAGATCTTACCATTTTTATCTCCGGCCATTTTGGCTACACTGTAAGCGCCGCCCATGCAGATCAGTGCGTTTCCCGTATCAAAAAGGCTTGTAATGACAACTCCCGTGGGGCCAAAGAAGCTTCCAGTAAATGGCATGGTAAAATTACCGATATTGTAGCCTGACATGTTCAAAATAAGAAAACTTTTCTCTTCCTTATCCTTTCCCCCAAGGATCCAGCCAAGGATCATATAAAGCACGCCCCCGAAAAAACCAGCCAGACATAAAAGCAGCATAACCGGCTTGATCTCCGCCTGGGAAAAATTGGCGATGATGGATGCAGGAAGTGTAATATTCAATGCGATCTTTGATAATACGTAAAAATCCTCCTGTTTAAAAAAACCTGCTTTGCGCAGCAAAAAACCCATTATAATGACCGCTACAAAAGAAGCTGCTTTCATCAGGATTGCTTCCATTTTTCTCTCCTCCGTAATAAACCGCCTGTTAAGACAGGCTTAATCCATATCCAAGATGATAACACAATTTTCTGAAATTTCATAGTTATTTTAGTTTTTTAAGACAGAAGCAGTCCGCATAAAAAACAAATACCGCCCAAACGGGCGGTATGATAATGCATAACTATATAGCTTCGATTTAGACGTATCCAAGCAGTCCCGGCAGCCACATAGACAGGATTGGGATGTAGGTTACTAACAGCAGCACGATAAAGATCGCAACAAAGTAAACCAGCAACTGCTTCATGACGTTTTCAATCTTGGTCTGGCCAACCTTAACACCTACGAACAAGGTAGTTCCTACAGGAGGTGTGATGGTACCGATACACAGGTTGAAGATCATCATGATACCAAAGTGTACGGTATTCATTCCAAGCTGCTGACAGATCGGCAGGAAGATCGGAGTAAAGATCAGGCAAGCCGGTGTCATATCCATAAAGGTACCGATGATCAGAAGCAGTATATTGATAATGAAAAGGATTACATAACGGTTGTCGCTGATGCTTAACATAGCAGTGGAAACTGCCTTCGGGATCTCGGTAAATGCCATTACCCAGCTCATGATACTGGAAACACCGATCAGGAAGATGATGATACCGGTCATTTCCGCACTGTCAAGGAAGATCTTTGGCAGTTCAGAAACCTTAATGGAGCGGTAGAAGAACAGAGAAAGGATCAGACTGTACACAACCGCTACAACGCTTCCCTCTGTTGCGGTAAAGATACCGGAAATGATGCCGCCGATCACGACGATGATCATTAACAGACAAGGGATCGCCTGGAAAAATACTTTCACTTTTTCACTGTTTGTAAATGTTTTGGTGCTTGCATACCCCTTCTTCTTAGCAAAGATATAGATGACCACCATGCAGGCAAGTCCCCAGAGGATACCGGGGATATAACCGGCCATAAATAAGGCTGCCACCGATGTACCGCCGCTGACCAGAGAATATGTGATCATAACGTTGCTTGGAGGGATCAGAAGTCCTGTAGGAGCAGTTGCAATGTTTGCTGCTGCGGAGAAGTCACGGTCATAGCCTTCTTCTTCCTCGATAGGGCCGATAATGGAACCCATAGCAGAAGCTGCTGCTGTGCCGGAACCGGAAATAGCACCGAACAGCATGTTTGCTACTGCATTTGTATGTGCTAAAGCTCCGGGGATC
>CAVDQU010000153.1:0-6089 GCA_963611035.1 Agathobaculum sp. | reverse complement strand
CAACGACCTGGTTTTATCTGATCGTGTCTGGGATCGTGTATGCGTATGTGAATTCTTAAGTGATCCATAAAATTGAAAAATAAACTGTTTAGGCTCTGCGAATGCAGGGCCTTTTTGCTGCCATGGATCCACTAACAGACCAAAACGGTTGGTTGAAGCCGCCTACTAACGAGGGTATAATCTAATGAGTGCAGGAAAAAACAAGCGAAGTCAAAGGCGGCATTTGTTTTTTACAAGCCATTAAACTCACACAAGGAGAAGAAACATGGAAAAGAAACAATCATTAGATACCATTTGCATTCAGGGCGGCTGGCAGCCGAAGAACGGAGAGCCGAGACAGCTTCCAATTTATCAGAGTACAACCTTTAAATATACCACCAGCGAGCAGATGGGACGTCTGTTTGACCTGGAAGAGAATGGTTATTTTTATACAAGACTGGCAAATCCAACCAATGACGCAGTGGCAGCAAAGATCTGCGCACTGGAAGGAGGCGTAGGCGCTATGCTTACCTCATCCGGTCAGGCAGCAAACTTCTATGCCGTAATGAACTTATGTCAGGCAGGTGATCATGTAGTCAGCTCTGCTGCAATCTATGGTGGAACCACCAACCTGTTTACTGTTACGATCCCGAAAATGGGTGTAGAATGCACTCTGGTAAGCCCGGATGCAACAGAAGAGGAGCTGGCAGCAGCTTTCCGGCCAAATACCAAGGCATTATTTGCTGAGACCATTGCAAACCCAGCTTTAACCGTTCTGGATATTGAAAAATTTGCAAAAGTGGCTCATGAACATGGCGTACCCCTGATCGTAGATAATACTTTCGCAACCCCGATCAACTGCCGCCCATTTGAATGGGGCGCGGATATCGTTACCCACAGTACTACCAAGTACATGGATGGACATGCCATGACAGTAGGCGGCTGTATTGTAGACAGCGGTAACTTTGACTGGGAAGCACATCATGACAAGTTTAAAGGCTTAACAGAGCCGGATGAGTCTTACCATGGCATCATCTATACCCAGAAGTTTAGAAAACTTGCTTATATCACCAAGGCAACCTCCCAACTGATGCGTGATCTGGGCTCGATCCAGTCTCCGCAAAACGCATTCCTGATCAATATCGGCCTGGAAACCTTACATCTTCGTATGCCAAAGCACTGTGAAAATGCATTAAAAGTAGCAACCTACTTAAAATCCAGAGAAGATGTTGCCTGGGTCAATTATCCGGGACTGGAAGGAGATAAGTACTATGAACTGGCAAAGAAATACATGCCAAACGGTACCTGCGGCGTTATCTCTTTTGGCTTAAAGTCAGGAAGAAAGGGAGCAGCGGATTTTATGGATAAGTTAAAGCTCTGCTCTATTGAAACTCATGTTGCGGACTCACGTACAGCTGTTCTTCATCCTGCAAGCCATACCCACAGACAGCTGACTGATGAGCAGTTAGTGGAGGCAGGAGTAGATCCGTCTATGATCCGTCTCAGTGTAGGTATTGAAAGCGCCGATGATATTATTGAAGATATCCGTCAGGCACTGGAAGAGACAAAATAATTAGAGAACGTTATTCTTTGGATAGAATAACGATTTTAGAATGTTAAAAACATGAATTTTTTGTGCATGTTGCATAAATTAATGGGAAATTTTTGAGATATTTCCTCATAGACGAAAGAATTGTCAGACGGTATAATATAGTTAATTAAATAACCGATGTCTGATATGTATATCCTGGGGATTGGCCCAGAGTTTCTACCAACTACCTTAAGAGTTGACTACATAGTTTATGTAGTCAGCTCTTTTTTTATACCCTCGGGGTCGGCTTTCCGTAGCTCCCCGTAAGCATCTGCGATGGGGTTTGCAGGTCAGCGGGGTAGAAAAATGGGCTGTTTTTTATCATATCAGAAGTAATGTATTTTTATAATAAATATACATCGGAGAGAAAAGGAGGCAGTATATATGAAAGTTGTAGGTCAGGGATTAAACCGTGTTGATGCATATGGAAAAGTAACTGGTGAAGCAAAATATACAGCAGATTTAGAGCCAAGGGATATCCTTCATGGAAGAGTGATCCATTCTACCATTGCAAACGGTCTTGTAAAAAGCTTTGATCTTACAGAAGCATTAAAAGTGCCGGGAGTAGTAAAGATCCTTACCTGTTTTGACGCACCGGAATGTCAATATCCAACTGCAGGCCACCCATGGAGCGTGGAGGCAAAGCATCAGGACATCTGCGACCGCAGGGTATTAAACCAGAGAGTCAGGCTGTACGGCGATGACATTGCTGCAGTAGTAGCTGAAAATGAGGTGGCAGCGGCACAGGCAGCCCGTCTGGTAAAAGTAGAATACGAAGAATATGAACCTATCGTTACAGTAAAGGCGGCTATGGCACCGGAGGCAACACCATTACACCCGGATATCCGTAAAGACAATGTGATCGTTCACTCCCACATGACCATGGGCCCCGGCGATTTTACCTTTGAAGACGGCTTAAAGCAGGCAAAGGAAAAATACAAAGAGGAAGATCTGGTGGAAATCAATGAGGTATATGACACACCACGCATTTCCCACTGCCACATTGAGCTTCCTGTTTCCTGGGCTTATGTGGATGTAAACGGAAAAGTGACCGTTGTTTCTTCTACACAGATCCCTCATATTGTACGCCGCTGTACAGCCCAGGCGTTGGGTATTCCCATCGGTAAAGTCCGTATTATCAAACCATATATCGGCGGCGGATTTGGAAATAAGCAGGATGTGCTGTATGAGCCCTTAAATGCCTTCCTTACCATGAGTGTAGGCGGAAGACCAGTAAGACTGGAGATCAGCCGTGAAGAGACCATTTCCGGCACCAGGACCCGTCATGCTATTGAAGGTGTATGTCGTGGCCTGGTAACAAAAGACGGCACCGTTCTTGCAAGACAGTTGGACGCTTATGCAAACAACGGAGCTTATGCATCCCATGGTCATGCCATCTGCGCCAACTGCGGAAATGTATTTAAAGACCTGTACAGAGACCGTTTAGGTGCTGAGATCGACTGCTGGACTGTATATACTTCTTCACCAACTGCAGGCGCTATGCGTGGATATGGTATCCCACAGGCGGCATGGTTTGCAGAATGTCTGACAGATGATATGGCAACTGCCATTGGCATGGATCCGTATGAATTCCGTATGAAGAACTGTATGGAAGACGGCTTCGTAGATCCGGCAAACGGCATCCGTTTTTATACATATGGCTTAAAGAAATGTATGGAAGCAGGAAAGAAATACATCCACTGGGATGAGAAGAGAAAAGAGTATGCAAACCAGACCGGTCCTGTAAGACGAGGCGTGGGAATGTCTATTTTCTGTTATAAGACAGGTGTACATCCTATTTCTCTGGAAACAGCTTCTGTACGTATGGTATTAAACCAGGACGGCTCCATGCAGGTTTCCATGGGTGCAACAGAGATCGGTCAGGGCGCAGATACAGTATTCAGCCAGATGGCTTCTGAAACTACCGGTATTTCCTTTGATAAAGTATTTATCGTATCCACCCAGGATACAGACCTGACACCATTTGATACAGGTGCCTATGCTTCCAGACAGACCTATGTATCTGGTATGGCATGTAAGAAATGCGCGAAAGAATTAAGACACAGAATTTTGGACTATGCAGCATACATGTTAAATCATGATGTGACCGATCTTTCCAAGACTGTCTATGCAGACTTGGTAAAAGAGGCAGCTGGAAAGCTTCGTGAGGCACTGGGACTGCATCCGGAAGATGAGGTCAAGGAAGATATGTTAGACATCATTGACAGCAAGATCGTTGTCCATGGTGGCGATCCGGTCCTCTTTGATGTGGCAGTAGTAGCAGATACAGCATTCTATTCATTAGATAAATCCATTCATCTGACTGCAGAAGTGACCAACCAGTGTCTGGATAATACCTTCTCCTCCGGCTGCTGCTTTGTAGATCTGGAAGTAGATATGCCATTGGGACTGGTAACTATAAAAGATATTATCAATGTTCACGACTCTGGTATCCTGATCAATCCAAAGACAGCAGAGGCACAGGTACATGGCGGTATGAGTATGAGCCTTGGATTTGGACTTTCAGAGGAATTATTAGTGGATGAAAAGACGGGACGTCCATTAAACAACAACTTGTTGGATTATAAGATCCCAACGGCTATGGATGCGCCGGATCTTCATGTGGAGTTTATCCAGTTAGATGATCCTACAGGCCCTTATGGAAATAAGTCCTTAGGAGAGCCGCCTGCGATCCCGGTTGCGCCTGCAGTGAGAAATGCTATTTTACATGCTACCGATGTTCATATGAATGTAAGTCCTATGACAGCACAGAGACTGATCGAAAAATTCAAAGAAAAAGGCCTGATCTAGGGAGGTGAATGAGTATGTTTGATATTAAATCATTTTATGAAGCAAAAGATGTAAAGGATGCAGTAGATGCACTGGTACGGGAGCCTGAGGCAGAAGTCATCAGCGGCGGTACCGACGTACTCATCCGTGTAAGAGAGGGAAAGGACGCAGGAAGAGCCCTGGTATCTATCCATAATATTAAAGAATTAAAGGGCGTGAAAGTCCTGGAAAATGGAGATCTGTGGATCGGTGCCGCAACTGCATTTTCCCATATTACCAATGATCCTGTTATCCAGAAGCTGGTTCCTATGCTGGGCGAAGCAGTAGATATGGTAGGCGGACCACAGATCCGAAATACGGGTACCATCGGCGGAAATATCTGCAACGGCGCTACTTCCGCAGACTCCGCAGCAAGTATGTGGACTTTAAACGCACTGATCCAGTTAGAGGGACCGGAGGGACACAGAGAAGTGCCCGTCCATGAGTTTTATACAGGACCAGGACGTACTGTAAGAGACAGATGTGAGGTCTGCACCGGTTTCATTATCAAAAAAGAAGACTATGAAGGCTGGTACGGACAGTATATTAAATATGGAAAGCGCAAAGCCATGGAGATCGCAACTTTAGGCTGCGCAGTTCGTGTAAAGCTGTCTGCTGACAAAAAGACCATTGAAGATGTAAGACTGGGATACGGGGTTGCCGGACCTACACCTTTAAGATGTCATGCAGCAGAGGAGTATCTGAGAGGAAAGGCTGTTTCTGATAAAGAAGCGGCAGCAGAGTTTGCCAAACTGGCTCTCACAGAAGTAAATCCAAGATCTTCCTGGAGAGCTTCTAAGGAGTTCCGCCTTCAGCTGATCGAAGAACTGGCAAAACGTGGCCTGGCAGAGGCTATAAGAAGAGCAGGAGGTGAAGAGAATGCTTAAGATCATTCATATGACAGTAAATGGAAAGGAAACAGAACTTGCAGTGGATGAGAGGGAATCTCTTCTGGATACACTGCGTAACCGCTTAGGACTTACTTCTGTAAAGAAAGGCTGTGAAGTAGGTGAATGCGGTGCCTGTACTGTGCTGGTTAATGGAGAGGCCATTGACAGCTGTATATATCTCACCATGTGGGCAGACGGAAAGAGCGTAATGACCGTAGAAGGATTAAAGGGGCCAAATGGGGAATTGTCTCCCATCCAGAAAGCGTTCATTGAAGAAGCGGCTGTACAGTGCGGCTTCTGTACTCCGGGCCTGATCATGAGTGCAGTAGAGATCGTAGGAACAGGAAAAAAATATAATAGAGAAGAGCTGAAGAAACTGATCTCCGGACATCTGTGCCGCTGCACAGGATATGAGAATATCTTAAATGCCATGGAGCGTATTGTGGAAGAGGTTTACAAGGTAAGCCACAAAGAATGAGAATTCAAACTGTCCTTGGGGGAGGACAGTGATGAAAACCCGAAATCTTCTCACAAAATCAGGCACAGAAAGACTCCGAGAGAACATATTGAAAGATTGGAGGCAAAAACTATGAAAGAATAGACAAACTGCAGTATCAGCAACATTTATAAGCTGGATCACAGAACGTAGGTTTAGTGGCAATGACAAAGGTTCGGAGCCGGAAAAGTGACTTCGGACCTTTTGCGTAACTGTTGGAAAGCTGGACTGTGGCCTGATATAAATTTGAGTTACAGTTCAGCCATGTAGCTAATCTATATATGAAAAACAGAGAAATTTTATT
>CAVDQU010000152.1:0-6328 GCA_963611035.1 Agathobaculum sp. | reverse complement strand
AATTTATATAACATGTGCTATGATAAAGGCAAAGTTAAAGTTAAACAGGCAAACAGGGCCGTTTACAAAGAGGCCTGGCACAGAAGAAGCTAAAAGCTATGAATCACAGGAGGTCTGTAATGAGCGTAAGACGAATTTTTGTAGAGAAAAAGCCTGATTATGCGGTAAAAGCAGGAGAGTTAAGAGAAGAATTAGTAAGCTATCTTGGCATTACCGGAGTGAAAAGTGTACGGGTACTGATCCGTTATGATATTGAAAATCTTTCCGAAGATACTTATAAGAAAGCACTGGGAACCATTTTCTCAGAGCCGCCTGTAGATGAGGTTTATGAGGAAGAATTTCCAAAGAATCCGGGAGATCTGGTATTTTCCGTTGAGTACCTGCCGGGACAGTTCGACCAGAGAGCTGACTCTGCCATGCAGTGCGTAAAGCTTTTAAAAGAAGATGAGGAGCCGGTGATCCGCACAGCAACTACCTATGTGATCACAGCACCACTGACTCTGGCACAGGAAGACGCCATCCGTCATTTCTGCATCAACCCGGTAGACAGCCGTCAGGCAGAAGAGGACAAGCCAAAGACTCTGGTAACAGAATTTGAGGTTCCAGAAGATATTAAGAGCTTTGAAGGCTTTGCAAAGGCTTCTGAGGAAGAATTAAAGGCATTATATGACACCTTAAATCTGGCAATGACATTCAAAGACTTCTTATATATACAGCAGTATTATGCAGGAGAAGAGCACAGGGATCCAACTGTAACCGAGATCCGCGTGTTAGATACTTACTGGTCTGACCACTGCCGTCACACCACTTTCTCCACAGAGCTTAAAAATGTGACCTTTACAGAAGGCGAATATAAGAAACCGATTGAAGATACTTATAAGAAATACCTGGCTGACCGTGCCGAAATCTATAAGGACCGCAAGGACAAATATGTATGCCTTATGGACCTGGCTCTTATGGCTATGAAGAAGCTGCGCAGCGAAGGCAAGTTAGAGGATCAGGAAGAGTCTGACGAGATCAATGCCTGCAGCATCGTAGTTCCTGTTGAGATCGACGGAAAGACAGAAGAGTGGCTGGTAAACTTTAAAAATGAGACCCACAACCACCCTACGGAGATCGAGCCGTTCGGCGGCGCTGCTACCTGCTTAGGTGGTGCGATCCGTGACCCGTTATCCGGCCGTACTTATGTATATCAGGCAATGCGTGTTACCGGCGCGGCAGATCCGACCAAGCCATTAAATGAGACTTTAAAGGGCAAACTGCCACAGAGAAAGATCGTTACCAGCGCAGCTGCAGGTTATTCCTCTTATGGAAACCAGATCGGTCTGGCAACCGGCTATGTAAAAGAATTATACCATCCAGGTTATGTAGCTAAGAGAATGGAGATCGGTGCTGTTATGGGGGCTGCTCCAAGAAAATATGTAAAGCGTTTAACTTCTGATCCGGGAGATGTCATTATCCTTTTAGGTGGACGTACCGGCCGTGACGGTATTGGCGGCGCTACCGGTTCTTCCAAGGTACACACTACAGCTTCTATTGAAGTATGCGGTGCAGAGGTACAGAAGGGAAATGCGCCTACTGAGCGCAAGATCCAGAGAATGTTCCGCCGTCCGGAAGTAAGCTCTATTATTAAAAAGTGTAATGACTTTGGTGCAGGCGGTGTATCTGTTGCGATCGGCGAGCTGGCAGCAGGACTTCAGATCGACCTTGACAAAGTTCCGAAAAAATATGCAGGTCTTGACGGTACAGAGATTGCTATTTCCGAGTCCCAGGAGCGTATGGCTGTAGTAGTAGATCCTGCAGATGTGGAGACATTCTTAGGCTATGCAGCAGAAGAAAACCTGGAAGCAGTTACCGTTGCAGTAGTAACCGAAGATCCAAGACTGGTGATGAACTGGAGAGGAAAGACCATTGTAGATATCAGCCGTGCTTTCCTTGATACAAACGGTGCGCATCAGGAAGCAGACGTTACCTTAGAGGTTCCTGCACATGAGGGCAATCTCTTTGACAAGAAAGAAGTAGGAAATGTAAAAGATAAATGGCTGCACATGCTGTCTGACTTAAATGTGTGCTCACAGAAGGGTCTGGTAGAGCGTTTTGACGGTTCCATTGGCGCAGGTTCCGTATTTATGCCATTTGGCGGCAAATATCAGCTGACTGAAACTCAGTCCATGGTAGCAAAGCTTCCTGTATTAGAGGGACACACAGATACCGTTACCATGATGAGTTATGGCTTTGATCCATACCTTTCCAGCTGGAGCCCATACCATGGCGCTGTTTATGCCGTTATCTCCTCTGTAGCAAAGATCGTGGCAGCAGGCGGCGATTACAGAAAGATCCGCTTCACCTTCCAGGAATATTTCCGCAGAATGAGCAGCGACCCGACCAGATGGAGCCAGCCATTTGCAGCACTTTTAGGTGCTTATAATGCACAGATGGGCTTTGGACTTCCTTCTATTGGCGGTAAGGACAGTATGTCCGGTACTTTTGATGATGAACATGGTGAGATCAATGTACCGCCCACACTGGTTTCCTTTGCAGTAGATGTAAACAGCTGCAAGAACATCATTACCCCTGAATTTAAGAAAGCAGGAAGCAAGATCGTAGAATTTAAGATCACCCGTGATAACTACGATCTGCCAGACTATGCACAGATCATGGACGGCTACGGAAAGCTGTTTGAAGATATCAGGGCTGGAAAAATCCTTTCTGCTTATGCAGTAGAAGGCAGAGGCGCTGCAGAAGCTGTAAGCAAAATGGCATTCGGCAACAAGATGGGCGTTAAGATCGAGCATAATGTAGACCCGAGAGACTTCTTTGGCGCAGGCTGGGGCAATATCGTTTGCGAAGTAGCAGAAGGAAAAGTAGGAGAGCTTTCTATTCCATATACCTTACTTGGCGAGGTAACTGACAAGGGCGTATTTGAATATGGAAATACCACCATTACCATGGATGAGGCTCTTGCAAGCTGGATGAAGACCTTAGAGGACGTATTCCCAACTGTTACAGGTAAAGAAAAGAGCGGGGAAGCTGCAAAGGTAGAAGAGAAGCTTTACGATACAGATACCATTTACATCTGCGACCACAAGCTGGCACAGCCGGAAGTATTTATCCCTGTATTCCCAGGCACCAACTGCGAATACGACAGCACAAAAGCCTTTGAGCGCGCAGGCGCAAAAGTAGTTACAAAGGTATTTAAGAACTTAAGCGCCCAGGATATCCGCGAGTCTGTAGAAGAATATAAGAAAGAGATCGCAAAGGCACAGATCATCATGTTCCCAGGCGGCTTCTCCGCTGGTGATGAGCCAGACGGTTCCGCTAAATTCTTTGCAACTGTATTCCGCAACGCAGTGATCAAAGAAGAGGTAGAAAAGCTGTTAAATGAGCGTGACGGACTGATGCTTGGTATCTGCAACGGTTTCCAGGCCCTGATCAAGTTAGGACTTGTTCCAGAAGGCAAGATCACAGAGCAGAAGCCAAATTCTCCTACATTGGCTATGAACACCATTGGACGCCACATTTCCAAGATGGTCTATACCAAAGTCATGACCAACAAGTCCCCATGGCTGGCAGAGGCAAAACTGGGCGGCGTATACTGCAACCCGGCTTCCCACGGCGAAGGACGTTTCGTAGCAGATGAAGCATGGCTCCACCGTCTGATTGCAAACGGACAGGTAGCTACCCAGTATGTAGACGACAAGGGCAATGTGACCATGGACGAATACTGGAATCCAAATGGCTCTTATATGGCTATCGAAGGCATTACAAGCCCGGATGGACGTATCCTTGGTAAAATGGCTCACTCCGAGAGAAGAGGCGAGGCAGTTGCCATGAATATTTACGGCGAGCAGGATATGAAGATCTTTGAGTCTGGTGTGAAGTACTTTAAGTAAGGTCAAGTTAATATACAGAAAGTATCATATGTAAAAGATCCCGAAAGATGGTAATGAGAAATGTCAGGTCATCTTTCGGGATTTTTGTATTGATATACAAGGGGATCATCTGATAAAATAAAAGAAATAAAATAGTGCCTTAAAAGGCGCGGAAAGAGGAGAAGCTATGAAAATACCTTTTAATGTGGATCTTACAGGAAAAACAGCCATTGTAACAGGAGGAAGCGGCGTGCTTTGTTCGGCTATGGCTTATGGTCTGGCTGTGAATGGGGCGAAGATCGCCATTATTGGACGGAATAAAGAAAAGCTGGCGAAAATGACTGCTGAGCTGACTGAAAATGCAAAGAACGAATATGGCAAGGACGTAACTGTAAAAGGCTACAGCTGCAATGTACTGGATAAAGAAGAACTGGTAAAGACTTATGAGCAGATCAAGGCAGAGCTGGGAAGCTGCGATATCCTGATCAATGGCGCAGGCGGCAACCAGCCAGGTGCTATTGCTTCTGTAAAGATGTTAAAGAAGGAAAAGCAGGATGACGATTACTCCTTCTGGGATCTGAAAGAAGAGAACATCAGAAATGTAATGGATCTGAACTACATGGGAACTTTACTGCCGATCCAGGTATTTACAAGAGACATGGTGGAAAAGAGAAAGGGAAGCATTATCAATATCGCTTCTGTTTCCTCGATCCTTCCTCTTTCCAAGGTTATGGCTTATTCCAATGCCAAAAGCGCTGTCCAGAGCCTGACTCAGTGGCTGGCGATCCATTTCGGACAGAGCGGCATCCGCTGCAATGCCATTGTACCAGGTTTTTATGCAGCAGAGCAGAACCATGACCTGTTATTTAACAAAGACGGTTCCTATACAGACAGAGCCGGAGACATCGTTGCCGGAACTCCTATGGGACGTTTTGGAAATCCAGAGGAGCTGATCGGCGCAGCACTGTTTTTAGCAAGTGATGATGCATCCGGCTTTGTAAATGGTATTGTACTGCCTGTAGACGGCGGTTACAGCGCTTTCAGCGGGGTATAAGGCCGGTCAGGTCAAAAAACGCTATGTGCGTCAGTTTAAAATCTTCTGGTATGCGAAACGGGGATCTCCTGCTTCGCTTCCAGTGCATAATGTGATCTTTCCGCAGAAGGTATAGCCGCTTTTGGTCAATGCTTTCTGCATGGAAAGATTGTCTGGATGGGTGTCGATACGAATGTTTCTGACACCCTTTTCTTTTGCAAAGCTTTCAGAGTAGGCAAAAAGGCTGGCAGCTAATCCTTTGCCTTTGTGGGCCTCTGATACGCAGACTCTGTGAAAAGCAAAGTAAGGCTCGTCATTTAACCAGGTACCGTCTATGACTGCGTAATCGGCTTCAGGGCCGGATACAACGGTGATCATGCCTAAAACTTCCCCGTTTTCTTCCAGGACGTGTACAACGCCCTTGTTAATGCCTTCTGTAAGCCCAGCTTCATTGGGTTCTCCTTTTTGCCACTGGTCAATGTTTCTTGCGCGAAATCCTTCTTTTGCTTCTTCCACCATTTTCATCATGGCAGGAAGGTCTGACAGTGCTGCAGTTCTGTAGTTTAACATAATTATTAGATGCCTCCTTCTGACGCTTTCGTTTCTTTTGTTATTTAAGTAATAGTATAGCCGTGGCATTCATTTTTTTCAAGGCGGTCAGTCTTGCATTTTTCACATACGGGAATTATAATAATGAGAAATAATAAAAAGATATATTCCTACAGGATATATCGGGATATCCAGTGAAAAAGGAGCAAAAGAGATGACTACAGAACTTACAAGAGAACAGGGACTGGAATTATTGAAAAAGTATAATAAGGAGCCATTTCACATTTTACATGGTCTTACAGTAGAAGGGACCATGAGATGGTTTGCAAATGACCAGGGATTTGTAGATGAGGCTGATTTCTGGGCTATGGCAGGACTTCTTCACGATATTGACTTTGAAATGTACCCGGATCAGCACTGCATCAAGGCACCGGAGCTGTTAAGAGAAGCAGGAGTGGAGGAAGAATTGATCCACGCGATCTGCAGCCACGGATACGGCATTACCTGCGATGTAAAGCCGGAGCATCGGATGGAAAAAGTGCTGTTTGCAGTAGATGAGCTTACCGGCCTTGTAGGAGCAGCGGCCAAAATGCGTCCTTCCCGCAGTGTAATGGATATGGAGGTTTCAAGCCTTAAAAAGAAGTTCAAAGATAAAAAATTCGCTGCCGGATGTTCCAGGGATGTGATCCGGGAAGGTGCAGAAAACTTGGGCTGGACACTGGAAGAATTAATGGAAAAGACCATTCTTGCCATGCGTTCCTGCGAAGAGTCCGTAAATAAGGAAATGGAAGGCTAAATAGAAAACCCGGACAAGGATTGGACCTAAACGTTAAAGAAAAGACAAAATAGCTTCGAGAGTATGCCGTGCAAAGAC
>CAVDQU010000151.1:0-6336 GCA_963611035.1 Agathobaculum sp. | reverse complement strand
GAAACCATATTTATAACAATCTAAACCTGTTTGTTTTACCTGGCGGATCTCATTTTGGATCATGCTTTCCGTTACAGGCTCTTTCCTGAATTTTGCTTCGTAAAAAATATAGCCATGGTCATCCAGCGTAACAATATCAAATTCTCCGTTTTTCCGTTCAATAGGATCATCATAATAGTATTTTCCAATCTTTTCAAAAATATTATGCATCAGACCTTTTCTGTTTTTTCTGATCAGGTACTGCCTGCAGATATCTTCAAAAATCTGAGGAACATATTTGCTTTCAAAATCGTCCGCAATATATCTGTCATAAAAAACATCTGGATCCATAATATTCATGCGGGATATATTTCTGAAAATATACTTATAATAAAATAGAGAAAGATTGTCAGAAATAAAATACCCTGCTTTTTTTCTGTTATTCTCATCATTGATCGGAGCTTCTTTTTTGACAACATCCATTCGCATAAGTTTATCAAGGACATCTACCAGTGCCGGTCCGCTTGAAACATTTGACTGATCCAGAATATCTTTATATTTAGAAAAACCTTTTGCAAGTGCTTCAAACACTTCGTTTGCATTTGTGATTTTAGAAATTTCTGAATTTAAGTACATGGAAACTTCATTTTCCAAACGTGCACCAGGTGAAGCAATAAGGTCGATCACATTTTCACGCACACTTTTTCTGCTGTCGACCAATCTGTTATAATATGGAATGCCGCCGAACACACTGAAAAGTCTGACTTTATCCTCAGGAGAAAACTCTGAATAAAACAGCGCTGAGTCATAATAATCCATTGGTTCCAGCCGAATGGTAAGGTCGATCCTGCCATACAAAGGATTTTGTTTTGCCAAAAGAGCTTTCATCGTGTCCACATAGGAACCGCAAATGATCAACTTCATGTTAGAACTATCCTTATAGCCATCTATGACAGATTGAAGGATACTGTCAAGTCCCTTTGCATTTTCACGCAGATAAGGATATTCATCCAAAACAAGGATCAAAGGCATTTGTTCTGATTTTTTGAACAAAAACTGCAGCAGACGCTCCATGCTTTCAAATGCGGGTGTTGGAAAATCAAATGCTTCACCGATCAGCTCTGCTAAACTGTCCACATTATTACGTTCCGTTGTTTGTTTACATTCATAATAAATGCTTTTCAATTCTGATTCTTTCAGCACCTGTTTGATCAATTCACTTTTTCCAATACGTCTTCTTCCGTAGATCAGCGATATCATCTGACCGTCTGCATGAAACATCCTGTTTAATTTTTTGCGTTCTGCTTCTCTGCCATAAAACACGCTTAATTCCTCCAATCGAATAGGATGTCCTCTCGGAGTCTTTCCTGCACCTGCCTTTGTGGCCGTTTTTCCGCCAGTAGCACCCAAATTTCTGAGGCGTACGCCTTAGAAATTTGGGTACAACTGACCAAAAATCTTCTCACAAAATCAGGCACAGAAAGATTCCGAGAGAACATTAGGATACTGTACGATCAGTATAGTATAAATATGTATACATGTCAATTTTTATTCGGTCGCATCCGAGTCAATGATGACCGAGTAAAAAATTCAGGCATTTAGGGAATCCATTTAGAAAAAGAGCCACCGCTTACGCGACAGCTCTTTTGGTATCTGTAAAAAATTTTATTCTGTTTTACGCCTCATCAATGGCATGTCCAATATCATGTCTCATGTACTTGTTCTCAAAATGGATCCATTCCGTTGCCTTATAAGCATTGGCTCTGGCCTCTTTTAAGTCTTTTCCTGTGGCTGTTACTCCAAGAACACGGCCGCCATTTGTTAAAATATTTCCTTCTGCGTCAAACTTGCTGCCGGCATGGAATACATAGTAGCCTTCTTTATCCTTAAAGTTCTCAAGACCGGTGATCTTCTTGCCCTTTTCATAATGTTCCGGATAACCCTCAGAAGCCAGTACCACGCATACAGCCGCATTATCCTCAAACTGCAGGTCGATCTGGTCTAAGGTGCCGTCTACGCAGGCCTCAAATACGTCTACAATGTCATTTTTCATTCTTGGAAGCACGACCTGAGTCTCCGGGTCTCCGAAGCGGGCATTGTATTCCAGAACCTTTGGTCCCTCTGCGGTGAGCATTAAGCCAAAGAAGATAATTCCCTTAAATTCGCGGCCCTCTGCCTTCATGGCATCTACCGTTGCCTGGTAGATATGCTTCTTACAGAACTCATCTACCTCTGCTGTATAGAAGGGGCTTGGTGAAAATGTTCCCATACCACCTGTATTTAAACCCTGATCTCCGTCTTTTGCACGCTTGTGGTCCTGAGCGGAAGTCATGATCTTAATGGTTTTTCCGTCTACAAAGGAAAGCACAGAAACCTCACGGCCGGTCATAAACTGCTCAACTACAATGCGGTCCCCGGCATGACCAAACTGCTTATCAAGCATCAGGGTCTTAACGCCCTCTTTTGCCTCTTCCCTTGTATTGCAGATCAGAACGCCTTTTCCCAAAGCCAGACCATCAGCTTTTAAAACAATAGGCACCGGCGCTGTTTCCAGATATGCTAAAGCTGCTTCCGGTGTATCAAAAGTCTCATAAGCAGCTGTAGGAATGCCGTATTTCTTCATCAGATCCTTGGAGAATGCCTTAGAGCCCTCTAAGATCGCTGCATTCTTCCTTGGGCCAAATACCAGCAGTCCCTTTTCCTCCAGTACGTCCACAATGCCCCCTGCTAAAGGATCATCCGGACCAACTACTACCAGGTCAAAAGCCTCTTTCTTTGCAAAATCAGCCATTTTTTCAAAATCCATAACACCGATATCCACGCACTTTGCAACCTCTGCAATGCCTGCATTTCCCGGTGCACAGTATAATTCATCTACTTTCGGGCTTTTAGATAACTTCCAGCAGATCGCATGCTCTCTGCCGCCGCCTCCAATAACCAATACTTTCATATCTTCCCTCCTAAATCAAGCCATTGGCGATCTTATTTACCGCCTCCGGAAGAATGATCCACTCAGCCTGTTCCATAACACGTCTCTGCAGTATCTGGGGCGTATCACCAGGCCGTACCTCTACTGCCTTCTGCAGTAAAATAGGGCCGGAATCCACGCCTTCATCCACATAGTGAACCGTAGCGCCGGTAACTTTTACACCTCTTGCTAAAGCCGCCTCATGGACCTTTAAGCCATAATATCCAACGCCGCAGAATGACGGGATCAGAGACGGATGGATGTTGATGATCTTATTTCTGTATCTGCGGATCATCTCCTCCGGGATCGTTACCAGAAATCCCGCCAGCACGATAAGATCCAGGTTATACTCATCTGTTTTCTTTAAAAATGCCTCATTAAAAGCAGCTCTGTTTTCAAAGCTTTTCGGTGAAATGCAAACGGCTTCGATGCCATGGTTTCTGGCACGTTCCAGTGCATAAGCCCCCGGATTGTTGCTGATGACCACTTCTACCTTTGCATTTGTGATCTTTCCGCTGTCAATGGCATCCAAAATAGCCTGAAGATTGGTTCCGCCGCCAGATACCATTACGCCAACTCTTAACATAAAGTCACGCCTTTCTCTCCATCTTCAATGGTTCCTACTACATATGGCTGGTCACCGGCTGCCTTGATCGCTGCCATGGCCTTATCCACGTCTGCCTCATCTATAGCTACTACCATGCCAAGTCCCATGTTAAATGTATTATACATCATTTTCTCTTCGATCTGGCCTTTTTCAGCAAGAAGTTTAAAAATTGGAGGTACCGGATAGCTGTCCTTGCGGATCACTGCACGGACGCCGCCCTTTAACATACGCGGAATGTTCTCATAGAAGCCGCCGCCGGTAATATGGCTGCATGCCTTTACAGTCACGCCTGACTTTTTCATATTCTTCAATGCCTTTACATAAATTCTGGTAGGTGCAAGAAGTGCCTCGCCCAGAGTCTTTCCAAGGCTGTCATAATAGGTATTTAAACCTTCTTTGTTCATTTCCTTCTCAAATACCTTGCGTACCAGGGAAAAACCGTTGGAATGTACGCCAGTGGATGCCATACCGATGAGCACATCTCCTGCTTCCAGGTTTTCACCTGTGATCATTTCCTTCTTATCGCAGACACCTACTGCAAAGCCAGCCAAGTCATAGTCCTCTTCCGGCATCAGTCCCGGATGCTCTGCTGTCTCACCGCCGATGAGAGCTGCCTCAGACTGTAAGCAGCCTTCTGCTACACCCTTAACGATATCAGCGATCTTTTCCGGATAATTCTTTCCGCAGGCAATATAGTCTAAGAAGAATAATGGCTCGCCGCCTGCACAGGCAATGTCATTGACGCACATAGCTACTGCATCAATACCAATGGTATCATGCTTATCCATGATGATAGCCAGTTTTACCTTGGTTCCGCAGCCGTCTGTACCGGATAATAAGATCGGTTCTTCCATTTCCTTGATCTTTGCTAAAGAAAAAGCGCCGGAGAAACCGCCCAGTCCCCCTAATACTTCTTCACGCATGGTCTTTTTTACATGCTCTTTCATTAATTCAACTGATTTATAACCTGCCTCAATATCAACTCCGGCTTTCTTGTAATCCATCATCTTCATTTCCTCCCTATTATTTCTGCTCCAGATATGCCTTATATCCGATCTTTTCCAGTTTCTCAGCCTTTTTCTCTACGTCTTCTTTTAAATTCTCAGAATATGCTTTTAACTTTCCTAACAGTTCCTCATCAGAAGCTGCAAGGATCTTTGCTGCAAGGATACCTGCATTGGCACCGCCGTTAATAGCAACGGTAGCAACCGGGATACCGCTTGGCATCTGCACGATGGAATACAGGGAATCCACACCGCCCAGATCAGAAGTCTTCATAGGGATACCGATCACAGGGAGTGGAAAGATAGCCGCGCACATTCCCGGAAGGTGAGCCGCTTTTCCAGCACCTGCAATGATCACTTTAAAACCTTTTTCCTCTGCAGCCTTAGCCCACTTAAAAAACAGATCCGGTTCTCTGTGGGCGGAAATGATCGTCATCTCATAATCGATTCCAAACTTGTCCAGGATCTCTGCCGCTTTCGCCATAACCGGCATATCTGAGTCGCTGCCCATTACAATTCCTACCTTAGCCATCTTTCATTCTCCTTTTGTTTAATACATATTAGTAATGCTAATATGTATGTTTTATATATTTGTTTTTTCTTATAATTATAATACTAAGAAATAAACCCGCAGTCAATAGTAAAAACGCAAAAAAGGAGCCGCACACTGCATCTTCTGCCCGTGTGCGGCTCCTTTTTATTATTTAAGACTTATTTTAATTTCTGAAGCTTTCCAACTCCGCTGTTTTAGCTTTCCTCTTCTTTGTGCCTCTTATTCATGGCAGTCAGCGCAAGGAAGATACCTGAGAACATAAGAGTGATTGTAAGTTTCATGGTTGTCTGTCCGGTCTTTGGAAGAGCTGCCAGCGGAACTTCGCCGTCATCAATCTCTACCGGAGATGCAGGTGCATCCGGAAGTTCTGCCAACGGCACATCTTCTGCATCAATGGTAACGGTCTGAGCACCAGGACCTCCGGAAGTGATCTTAATAGAACCACTGCCAGAACTGCTGCTTCCGCCGCCGGAGCTGCCGCCGTGACTGCTGTTTCCTCCGTTGTTTCCGCCGTTATTGTTGTTTCCTCCATTGTAGCTGAAGTGAGCAACAAATGTTGTATCTGTTGTAAATCCTTTGCCTGCGATTTCATTTGCATCAGCATAGTTTGTGTCATCGTCGGACCAGTGATTGAATACGTAGCTTCCGATACCGGTAACAGTTACCTTGCCGGACGGATGAACTTCAGCGTCCATATCGTAGCTTCCGTCTGCCTTTGTAGGTCTTGTAACAACTTCCATAACGTAACCATCTACAACTGCTGCTCCATCAACAGTACCGTAGCTTGGATTTTCGGAGATGTATTTGAATACTACCTGGTACATATCCGGGATACCATCCGGTGTTACAGGAGAATCTGGGTTGGTGCCGATCTCATCTAAGCCGTAGTATACATCAACTACGTTTGGATTCTCAGCGTCTTCTGCATAATACTCAACGGTTTTGTCAGCGCCATTTACGCGAATAAATGCGTATGTCTTGCCGTCATAATCTCTTCTTACTGCACCGCTGTAAAGGATCTTATCGCCGATGGATGCAGTATCAGTAGTTACAGACTCTGCAGCAACTTCGCTTCCCTTAGCATCTAAGTAATGGTAATTTACGATGTAAGAAAGGTCATTGCGGTTGGTAACCTCTAAGACACCTGGTACTAATGTAATATCGTAGTTATCAGTTACATCTTCTGCTGCACTTCTTGCATCTGCAGCTTCAGCCTTCTTGGTGA
>CAVDQU010000150.1:0-6424 GCA_963611035.1 Agathobaculum sp. | reverse complement strand
CCGGTGCCGGTGCAGGCGCCGCCTGGGCTGGTCCTACACGGTAAATGGCCTTGGACGCATTGTAGGTATCCTCATTTAAAAGGGTGCGCTCCTGCTCCACGCCGTCTACGGTCACTACCTTCCAAAGCCTGGACTTATAACCGGTATGGGCTGACTGTACTTTCACCTTTGCCCCTGGCGCAAGGCTGTTGTCCGTGATCAGCTGGGGCTCTCCCGGGTTGGTGGTGCCCACAGTCTCTGAAACATATTCCACCTGTCTGTTAGAAGGCCGGGTCTCTTTTCCATAAATGGTAAAAGTCAGCCTCTTTCCGGAGGTATATCCTTCGATATATACAGGTGTACTGTAATTATTCTTAATTTTAATATCTTTATAAGTGCCTGCAATGGCAGCATCCATAGAAGGCTTTACATAGGTTACGATCATGGAATGGTTCTGTCTCTGAACAATCTCCATTTCCGCCTGCAGAGCCGCGTTATACAGTGTCGTAGCAATCTGGCAGACACCGCCGCCGATGCTGTCCACTACCTGACCATTTTCATAAGCCGCCGCTGTCTTATAGCCATTTTCCAGTGTAAAAGGCTGTAAGCACTCATAACCAGAGATCACTTCTCCCGGCATAAGAACACGGCCGTTGATCTTTCCTGCACCAACTGCAAGGTTGGTGGAACGTGCTGCGCCGCTGCTGGAAAAATCTGTGGTACAGGTTCCCAAAACGTCTTCAATGGTCTTAAGGTCATCGGAAGTGATCGCCGGCTGTTCTTCTGTGATCACTGCCCGGACAGAAATCTCACTGCCAGAGTCTTTCAGACCTTCAAAAGCTGTATTTAAAGCGGAAGCCGTGGCATCTGCATCCACGACTTTTCCTAAAACAGACTCTGTGATCACAAATGCGCCGTTTTCCCTACGGATAGACGCATCCTGAGGCTGTGTCAGTACTCCGTCGCAGTGGGTATCTACAAAATCCCTGATTTTATCCGGATCAGCTGCTGTCTGGACTGAAACATCCACAGGTGCTTTTTCCAGATCCTTTTTGTTCATATACTGGCGGATCAGACTTCCGCCTACATAGCTTTTCAGCTCTTTTTCGGCTTCTTCCTGATTGCTCCAGTGGATACCCAGTTCTCCGGCTGTGGTCTCTGCCTTTTTGTCCTCAATGGTTAAGACTACGGATACATCAGCCTGTTTTTTCACTTTTTCTTCTGCTGTATGCAGGGCATCTTCCCATGTTTTTCCTGCCAGACTTTCCCCGTCTGTACTGATACCTTCCGGGAATACCGGCACCGCCCATGCGTTCATGGGAAGCACCCATAAAGCCCCGGCAGTAAATGCTGCAAAAAGGCCTGCTTTCAATGTCCTGTTTCCCATAAATTCTCCTAATCTTTTACCGTTTTAATTAATACAACATTGAATTAGTACATCAGTGCGCTCAGTGCCATTGGTACGATCATAGCAAGTACCAGGATCACAACGATAACAGTAGAAATGATTTTCTTTACTTTAGGGTCTCTCATATTTAACATTTTATCACCTCATTTATTCTGTGGCTTCACCCGTCCGTACTGGAGGATGATCTTATCAATCAGCCTGGAAGCATCACTCCGGCTTATATCATCTAACTGCACAGTTACGTCTATTCTATGACATTTTAATAAATCCTGCAAGTATTCTTTTTGCCTTTTCGTGGCTGGCTGCTGCCGTTTCATCCGGCAGTTTAAAGGGGTTGTCACAAAGAGTTCCGACTGGTCTTCACCATAAAGCTCCGCCAGCTTCTGATACAGGAAATGGGCGGATAATGCATCGGCCTCTGCCCGGTGGGCTAACGGCTGTTCGATCTGATAATAAGTGCAGGCATTTCCCAGATTTTTCTTTTCCTGCTCCGGCATCAATTTCCGGCACAGTTTCAGGGTATCCACTGCCTCACATTCAAATTCCATTTTCTGGTTCACTGCTGCCTGTTTTAAGAAACTGTAGTCAAAACGGATATTGTGGCCCAAAAGAGGCAGATCACCAATAAATTCCAGCACTTCCCCGATGATATCTTCAATCACAGGAGCATCTTTTAACATGTCATCGGTAATGCCTGTTAATTCCACCACCCGCTCAGTCAACGGCCGTTTTGGATTTACCAAAGTCACAAAACGGCCTGTGATCTGTCCATGTTCTACTTTTAAGGCAGCGATCTCCGTTATTTTCTCTTTCTTCGGCTCCAGACCTGTGGTTTCCAGGTCCAGGGCAATGTATGAGTCGGTCATTTTTACATGTCCTTCCTAAAGTCAAATTTAAATAAATTCAGAATTTTTCTGATTTTTGTATTTTTTCTGTTTAATCTGTTTTTTGTGTTTCTTTGAAAACTGCCGGTGCCTCACATGCCGGACACCATTGTTTCAAAAAGCAGTTTCCGCAGTCCGGTTTTCTGGCAGTACAGATGGTACGCCCTAAGGTAATGATATGGATATTCCAGAGGATCCAGTGATCTTCCGGAAGTATCTTCATCAGATCCGCCTCAATTTTTTCCGGCTCTGTCTCTTTTGTAAGCCCCAGCTTCCTGGAAATGCGCTTTACATGGGTATCCACCACAATGCTTGGCACATGGTAGATATTTCCCCGGATCACATTGGCAGTCTTCCGTCCTACCCCAGCCAGCGTAAGGAGATCTTCCAGCTTTTCCGGCACAACGCCCTCATATTCTTCCACCAGCCGTTTCGCGCACTGGATAATGTTTTTGGCTTTCATATGATAAAATCCAATGGAATGGATGTCCTGTTCCAGTTCTTTTAAGTCTGCCGCCGCAAAATCTTCCAGTGTCGGATATTTTTTAAAAAGATCCTCTGTTACAATATTCACTCTGGCATCTGTACACTGGGCGCTTAAGATCACGGCGATGAGCAGCTGCCATGGGGTTTCGTAGTTTAAATAGCAGATAAGATCGGTGCCGTATTCTTTATCTAAGGCCGATAATATATGAGAGATCCGCTCTTTTAACTTTTCTGTCATTTTGATCATGTATGTTTCTATCCCTTTATCCTGATTTTAATTCCATTTCACGTTTGTTTCACATCTGAATTTGCATTTTACAATTCAGCCGCCTGTGTCTATAATAAAGGAAAATGTGGAAAAGGTAAATGTTTGAGAAGATAAAAGAGGATAAAATATGCAGTCAAAGAAAGACCTATACCAGATCGGCGAAGTAGCCCATCTGTTTCATTTAAGCATCAGCCTTCTGCGCCATTATGACAAGACCGGGCTGGTGACACCTGAGTATACGGACCCGGACACGGGATACCGGTATTACAGCATCCGGCAATTTGAATGTTTAAATACGATCCGCTACCTGCGGGCATTAGACATGCCGCTAGATGAGATCGGGGATTTTCTCCATAACAGGGACACCGGGCGCATCCAGGAGCTTTTGTCAAAGCAGCTGGTACAGGTGCATAAGAAACAGCAGGAGCTGGCTGTGATCGAACACCAGATAAAAAACCGTTTAAGCCAGATCCAGGGGGCACTTTCCGCTCATCCCGGTGAGATCTTTTTAGAGAAAAAGCCACCTCTGCAGCTGGCCTGCATGAAAAAGCAGCTGAACCCGGAAAATTATCTGGATCTGGAGTATTCGATCCGGGAAATGGAACAGGGAAACAGCCCTGCTTCTATTTTCCTGGGAAAAGTAGGAGTAGGGCTGTTTTATGACTCTTTAAAGGCACATCGTTTTAAGCCTTATGATTTTGTTTTTATCATTTTGGAAGAGGATGATCCTATCAATGGTCAGGTCATCCGCATCCCGGAAAGCACCTGGGCCATTGTCCGTTTTCACGGAAGCCATGAGCAGGCACCGGGATTTTATGAAAAGCTTCTGTCCTATTTTAAGGACGAGGGACTTGCGCCGGAAAGTTTTGCTCTGGAAATGACTCTCATCGACTACGGTCTTACCCATGACCAGTCCCAGTTTATCACCGAGATCCAGATCCCCTTAAACCCGGACTGTCCGGGCATTATAGCTTAATGGATCACGTTTTTTGTAATCAAACAGCAGATAAGTTCCGTCTCTTAATGGCTCCAAATGAGCCATTTTTGCCATTTGCCTGGAGTCGTAGCCTTCGTATCCAGTAAGATACTTGGGAGTCTTTTCTTCTTTCTGGAAGAATTCACGGACAAAATCTTTAGAGCCGCTTAAGTTTCTTGCAAAGGTCGGGCGGCTCTTTACATTTTCACGGAGATACAGGTCAGTCATTAACAGGTCGCGGTATTTTTCCAGTTTTTCAGAAACACCACCCGTTTCCAGCTCTCCCTGTGTTTCACTTTTTCCATTTTTTTCCAGTTTCTCCTGTATCATCTTCCAGAGGATCTCATATCTGGCAATGCGGCTGTGGCTGATGCCAAACAGACGATTTCTATTGTAATAACCTGCCATAAAGGAAAACATTTCATAAGGCGTATCAAATTCTTTTTCCAGTTCTTTTAAGGTGCAGGTAAACTGGCGGCTGTTGTAATGGACCTCCGTCATTTCTTCAATATCTTTTAATTCCAGCACATCCCCGTAGGAAAGCCATTTGGTGCGCAGCACTTCATAAGGGGGCGCAGCGCTGTAAAGGAGATCGCATTCCGGGATCAGTTCTTCCATATAAGAGCCTTTTAATATCTTTAAAAAACCTAACTGGAGCTGCTCCGGCTCCATGGAATATACATCATTAAAAGACTGTTTAAAACGTTTTAGATCTTCCCATGGAAGTCCCACGATCAGGTCTAAATGCTGGTGGATATTGTGCCAGCTGTTAATAGTTTCTGTGATCTGACGGATCTCTTCAATATCTGTCTTCCGGCGGATGGTCTCCAGTGTTTTTTCATTGGTAGACTGGACGCCGATCTCCAACTGTACCAGTCCCGGGCGCATGGTGGAAAGCAGATCCAGTTCGTCTTTATCTAACAGATCCGCTGCGATCTCAAAATGGAAATTGGTGACGCCATTATCATGGTCATGGATATACTGCCAGATGGCCATTGCATGGGATTTTTTGCAGTTAAAGGTTCTGTCTACGAATTTCACCTGAGGCACTTTCGCCTGCAGGAACCATTCCAGCTCCGGCAGCACCAGATCCAGACTGCGGAAACGTAAGCGTTTGTCAATGGAAGACAGGCAGTAGGCGCAGGAAAAGGGACAGCCTCTGCTGCTTTCGTAGTAGATAATACGGTGTTCCAGCTCTTTCATGTCCATAAAGGCATAGGGAAATGGGATCTGGCTCATGTCCATTACCTGGCGGAAACCGGTATCTGTGAAAGTGCCGTCATCATTTCGCAGCATTAGACCGGGAACCTGTGCCAGATTTTCATTGTTTAACAATGTTTTCAGGAAATGGGCGAACGTGATTTCTCCTTCTCCCATCATCACTAGATCCACTGCCGGTTCCTGCGTTAAAACCTCCTTGGCGTGATAGGATACTTCCGGGCCACCTACCCATATTTTTATATCTGGAAGTACCTTTTTTATGTCTGCCAGGATCATTTTCACATAGGAAATGTTCCAGATATAGCAGGAAAAGCCGATCACATCTGGTTTTCTCTTGTAAATGTCCTGAAGGATCTGCTCCATCTGATGGTTAATGGTGTATTCTGCCAGAGAGATCTCCGCCTCCTCTGCCAGCCCCCATTCTTTTAACATCTTTTCCCCGTAGGTCTTCAGGCTGTAGATCCCCAGATTAGAGTGAATGTATTTTGCGTTGATGGCTGCAAGAAGAATCTTCATTTTTATCTTATACCTCAATCTCGATCTTGCGGCCGGTTGGCTGATACTGATAATAGCGGACGCCTGCGGCATTTAACATGCGTTTGGAAGCTTTTACCGCCGGTGTGTGTGAATATTTATCCCCACCGTAGATAATGGTCTTAATTCCCGCCTGGATAATAGCCTTGGCACACTCATTGCATGGAAAAAGAGTCACATACAGCTTGCTTCCTTCCAGACTCCCCCCTCTGTAATTTAAAATGGCATTTAACTCGCTGTGGGTGGAATAGAAGTATTTTGCGTTGTACGGATCATCCAGTTCATGTTCTTTGCCCCATGGAAATTCATCATCAGAACAGCCCTTTGGGAAACCATTATAGCCCATGGAAAGGATCTTATTGTCCTGGCTTACAATACATGCCCCCACCTGGGTGCTTGGGTCTTTGGAACGTCTGCCGGAAAGACTGGCAACTCCCATAAAATATTCATCCCATGTAATATAATCAACACGTTTATCTGACATTTTAGTTCTCCTTTTGCATCAAATTTTGACTTTTGATCTTGGTATCATCATATAATAGACAACCTCAAAATGCAAGAAGGAGCAGCCGGATTGATCAGCTGCTCCTATATAGAAATATTTTTGTATTACATACTAGTACATCGTTTACAAAATAACTAGCCTATTCGCTTGTCTGCAAATCCGA
>CAVDQU010000149.1:0-6454 GCA_963611035.1 Agathobaculum sp. | reverse complement strand
AAGTGTTAGATGTGACCGGAGTTTTTAAAATGGTAAAAGAAAAACACAGATAAAATAGTAAATAAAATAGGTATGATTCGTTAGGAGTCATTAAAAAGGCCTGAAGTTCTGAATACTTCAGACCTTTTTTTCATACATTGAAATAACATATTTTCAGGCAGTAAGGAGAGGCGGCTATGGACTTTCATAGAGTTTGGTTTCTTTCACAGGGGAGAAAAGAATTTGTAAAAGGGACGCTGCTTCTTACAGGAGCCGGGCTTTTTTGCCGCATTTTAGGCTTTTTCTACCGGATCTACATGTCCCGGACCATTGGGGCAGAAGGTCTGGGGCTTTATAATATGATCCACCCGCTGTTCAGCATTGCCTTTGCCGTGTGCGCCGGTTCCATCCAGACAGCGCTGTCCCAGTATGTGGCGGCTAACAGGGAGAAAGGAAAGTCGGTATTTTTATGCGGACTCTTTTTGTCGTTGGGGCTTTCTGTGATCCCGGTTGTGTTGCTGTGTAAAGGAAAAGTATTTCTGGCTTCTAATGTTCTTTCCGAGCCTCAGGCGGCAAGGTATCTGCCGGTACTGGCTGTTTCCGTGCCTTTTGCCTGTCTTCATGCCTGTATCAACGGGTATTATTATGGAATGAACAAGGCCCATATCCCTTCTTTTTCCCAGATTGCGGAGCAGGTGATCCGCATGAGTGCGGTTTGGCTGCTGGTGGGATATCTGGAAAAAAATGGAAAACCTGTGACTGTGGGGCTGGCGGTGGAAGGGCATCTCATCGGGGAAATGGCTTCGGCGGCGTTTACATTTCTGGCGTTGTTTCTGGTGCCGCCCCAGAAGGAGGGGATGAAAGAGAACAATGAGCGTAAAGAGAGAAGGGAGAGACAAAATGAGAAAGAGGAGCAGCTTGGAAGAGCAGGGCGGCAGAGGCGGGAACAGAAGGGCGGCGAGGAAGATGCGGCTTTCGCAGGCAGTTCTGTCTTTGCAAATCTGGGGCCAATCCTCGTTCTGGCACTCCCACTCATGGGAAACCGTCTGGTGCTAAATCTCCTTGGGAGCGCAGAGGCCATATTGATCCCCAGCCGCCTCATCGACTATGGCCTTACCAACAAAGAGGCATTATCTGTATACGGGGTACTTACCAGTATGGCGCTGCCGTTTATCCTGTTTCCTTCGGCGATCACCAATTCCATGGCGGTCCTTTTGCTGCCTTCAGCCGCCAGAGCCCAGGCCAGGAAAGACAAAGGCCGCATTTCCACTATGGTAACTTTATCCTTTAAATGCAGCTGTTACATGGGAATCTTGTGCATCGGCCTTTTTACACGGTTTGGGAAAAGCCTTGGTACGATCATTTTCCACAATGAAATGTCCGGCTCCTTTATCATGGTACTTTGCTGGCTGTGCCCTTTTATGTATCTGGCAACTACCATGGGAAGTATCCAGAATGGCCTTGGTAAAACGGGGATCACATTTCTGCAAAATATGTTCGCCATGGGGATCCGGCTGGTGTTTGTGCTTTGCGCAGTTCCCATGTTCGGGATGAAAGGTTATTTGTGGGGCTTTCTGGTCAGTGAGCTGTTGTTAGCCTTTCTCTGCTGTTTTTCCGTAGGCAGACAGGTGACATTTTCAAGAAATATGACAGAATGTATCCTGCAGCCGGTTTTTGCCCTGTTTATTGGCATGGGAGTGGATCTTGCGCTGTCGGCAGCAGTCCCTGTGAGCCTTTCTTTTATGGGGATCGTGTTACATATGGGGGTGATCACCCTTTGTTATACGGCGTTTTTAGCGGTTTTCTGGAGATAAACCAAGTAACCTTGTATGAAATTAATACAATCCAGTATTCACGTTGAGTTTCCTGGAATACTATGTTATAGTAAAGGGTAGCGAAGAAATATTTAGCTGGGAATACCCCCACGCAGATAAGACAATTTTAATAGAAGAAAGGCGGAAAGAATTATTATGGAAAAGCTGATTTATCTTGATAATGCAGCCACTACCAAAACAAGGCCGGAGGTTGTGGAAGCAATGCTTCCTTATTTTACAGAATATTATGGAAATCCATCTTCTGTATATACATTTTCATCTGAGAGCAAAAAGGCAGTTACCAATGCAAGAGAGATCATTGCAAAGTCTTTAGGTGCAAAGACCAATGAAATTTACTTTACAGCAGGCGGAAGCGAGTCTGACAACTGGGCATTAGTTGCTACAGCAGAGGCTTACAGCGCAAAGGGCAAGCACATCATCACCAGCAAGATCGAGCATCATGCCATCCTTCATACCTGTCAGTATCTGGAGAAGAGAGGTTATGAGGTAACTTATCTTGATGTAGATGAAAATGGTGTTGTTAAATTAGACGAATTAAAGAAAGCCATCCGTCCAGATACCGTTCTGATCTCCATTATGTTTGCAAACAATGAGATCGGAACCATTGAGCCTATTAAGGAGATCGGTGAGATCGCAAAGGAACACAGCATTTTATTCCATACCGATGCTGTACAGGCTTATGCTCATGTGCCGATCAATGTAGATGAATGTCACATTGATATGTTAAGCTCCAGCGGCCACAAGTTAAACGGACCAAAGGGAATCGGCTTCCTGTACATCCGTACCGGTGTAAAGATCCGTTCCTTTATTCACGGCGGAGCTCAGGAGCGCAAGCGCCGTGCAGGTACTGAAAATGTTCCCGGCATCGTAGGTTACGGAAAAGCAGCCCAGATCGCCATGGCAACCATGGATGAGCGTATCGCTAAAGAGACCCAGTTAAGAGATTACCTGATCAAGCGTGTAACAGAGGAGGTTCCATTTACCAGAGTCAACGGCTCCAGAACCAACCGTTTACCAAACAATGTAAACTTTGCATTCCAGTTCATCGAAGGCGAGTCTTTACTGATCAAGTTAGACATGGCTGGCATCTGCGGTTCCAGCGGTTCTGCATGTACTTCCGGATCCTTAGACCCATCTCATGTACTGTTAGCCATCGGACTGCCTCACGAGATCGCACATGGTTCCCTGCGTCTGACCTTAAGCGAAGAGAACACCACGGAAGAAATGGATTATGTAGTAGAGCAGATCAAGGAGATCGTGGCTTATTTAAGAGGTATGTCTCCTTTATACGAAGACTATATGAGACGCACAAAAGAAAAATAAGCGGCTGCGATAGCAGACATTTATTTTTCTTGTGCTCTCAACGAACAGCCCGCCTGCGCCAGCAGGCAGTAGAGCGCGTCAGCACGGGGCTGTGAGTGGACTTGCAAGCAGAACGATCATCCCGCGGGCTGCAGACAACCTGCGGATAACGAATTAACCATCAGGAGGAATTTTTTCATGTATTCAGAAAAAGTAATGGACCATTTTCAGCATCCAAGAAATGTGGGAGAAATAGAAGACGCCAGCGGCGTAGGAACTGTAGGAAATCCAAAATGTGGTGATATCATGCGTATCTACTTAGATATCGATGACAACCAGATCATCCGTGACGTAAAGTTCAAGACTTTCGGCTGCGGCGCTGCAGTTGCAACCAGCAGTATGGCTACTGAATTAGTAAAAGGAAAGACCATTCAGGAAGCAATGGAAGTTACCAACAAGGCAGTTATGGAAGCATTAGACGGACTTCCACCAGTAAAGGTACACTGTTCTCTGTTAGCTGAGGAAGCGATCCACGCAGCTTTATGGGATTACGCCCAGAAAAACGGTATTAAGATCGAAGGACTGGAGCAGCCTAAGGAGAATATCGGCGAAGAGGAAGAAGAGGAAGACTATTGAGTAGAAAAGTAGTAGTAGGCATGTCAGGAGGAGTTGACTCCTCCGTGGCAGCCTGGCTGTTAAAAGAACAGGGTTACGACGTCATCGGCGTGACCATGCAGATATGGCAGGATGAGGATACCGAGGTTCAGGAAGCTGAGGGGGGCTGCTGCGGCTTAAGTGCTGTAGATGATGCCCGTCGTGTTGCTATGGACATTGGTATCCCTTATTATGTAATGAACTTTAAAGATGAGTTCCGAAAACAGGTCATGGACTATTTTGCGGCAGAATATATGGCTGGACGCACCCCAAATCCATGTATTGCCTGCAACCGTTATGTAAAATGGGAGTCTTTACTGCGCCGCAGTCTTTCTATTGGGGCAGAATACATTGCAACCGGACATTATGCAAGGATCGAGCAATTTCCAAATGGCAGATATGCCATTAAAAAGTCGGTAACAGCAGCAAAGGACCAGACCTACGCCCTTTATAACCTGACCCAGGAGCAGCTTTCCCATACTCTGATGCCTGTAGGAAATTATCACAAGGATGAGATTCGTGACATGGCTGAAAAACTGGGACTTCCAGTGGCTTCCAAGCCGGACAGCCAGGAGATCTGTTTTATCCCGGACCATGATTATGCAGCCTTTATTGAAGAATATACAGGAAAGACCATGGAACCAGGTAATTTCGTAGATCTGGATGGAAATGTACTGGGCCGCCATAAAGGCATTTCCCATTACACCGTAGGACAGAGAAAAGGCTTAAATCTGGCTATGGGTTATCCTGTTTTTGTTGTAGCCATCCGCCCGGAGACCAATGAAGTAGTCTTAGGAAACGGACAGGACGTATTTACCGATGTAGTCCGCTGCAATAAATTAAACTGGATGGCATTAGACGGTATTGGCGATGAAGAAGTGTCAGTTAATGCCAAGATCCGCTACAGCCACAAGGGGGCACACTGCAAAATCCGCTGTATTGGAGAAGATATGGTGGAATGCCGTTTTGAAGAACCGGTACGTGCAGCAACACCGGGACAAGCGGTTGTATTTTATCAGGATGATTATGTAGCTGGCGGAGGCACTATTTTATGAGAAAAAGAAGAGGAAAAGTAAGTGTGAAAGCAGCTGCCATTCTTTTAGGTGCAGCCCTTTTAACAGCAGGCTGTTCTAAGTATCAGTCTAGTGAAGAACTGAGAAAAGGTGCGGAAAATATTCAGACAGAGACGCTAGACAACACAGAGAATGAAGCTGGAAATGATTTGGATGAAGCATCTGACAAGCAGGATGAGCAGGATGCTGAACCAACTGCTGAGATCATCCAGAGTGAGACTGCGCGCACTGCAGCGCCTGCACCGGAATTTAAAGAGGTTTCTGATACTGTTTATGTAAAGTCTGAGGGCGGCAGTGTCCGTGTCCGCTCTTCCTGCGACACATCAACCAGTGACAACATTATAGCAAATGTTGGAAATGCAACGAAACTTATCCGTACCGGCACCAGTGAAAAGTGGGACAGAGTGAAATATGAGGGAATGACAGTGTATATTTCCTCTCAGTTTGTGACCACAGAGGTACCAAAAGAGCCGGAAACAACGGCAACATCAACCACTGCAGCTGCGAATGTTGCAGCAGACGGCCAGGTGACATTAAATCCGTCCTGGAAATATGCAGACTATGCAAAGATCAATTCCGGCGCAGCAGTCCTTTACCGCACCACAGCTGCGGAAAAGAAGAACAAGGTGATCGCAGTAAATGCAGGCCATGGTACAAAGGGCGGAACTTCTGTAAAGACCCAGTGCCATCCGGACGGAACTGCTAAAGTAACCGGCGGCACCACAGGAGCTGGAGCTACTTCTGCAGTGGCGGTGTCTACGGGAATGACATTTTCTGACGGAACACCGGAGAGCAAGGTCACACTGGCTATGGCGAAAGTATTAAAGGCCAAGCTTTTGGCAGCTGGCTATGATGTACTGATGATCCGCGATGGGGAAGATGTACAGTTAGACAACATTGCAAGAAGTGTCATTGCAAACAATGCAGCTGACTGCCACATTGCTCTTCACTGGGACTCCACTACCAGCAACAAAGGCGCATTTTATATGAGCGTTCCAGATGTGGCTTCTTATAAGAACATGGAACCTGTAAAATCCCACTGGCAGCAGCACAATGCACTGGGAGCAAGCCTGGTAGAAGGCTTAAAGAGTGCAGGAGTAAAGATCTTCTCCGGCGGTTCCATGGCAATGGATCTGACCCAGACTTCTTATTCCACGGTACCGTCTGTTGACATTGAGTTAGGAGATAAGGCTTCTGACCATTCACAGAGTACCTTAAACCAGTTAGGAGACGGCCTGGTAGCAGGTGTGAAGGCCTATTTTGGGCAGTAATAATTCTAGTACATCGTTTCATAAATAACTGGCCTAATCACGTAGGATGCAGATTCGAGTGTGCAGTTCAAAAAACGCAGGCGTAGCGGGCTACGCTGAGGCTTTTTGAACTGTGCAATCGGATTTGCAGACAAGCGAATAGGCTAGTTATTTTGTAAACGATGTACTAGAAAGGTAAATAAAAAAGTCTGGTGATTGCGTCCTTTCAGGGAATGTGGTACAATCATATCCAATGAAGCAGATGTTCTCCTGGGAGTCTGCCGGGAGAACATAAAGCAATAAAGGAGGACATTGTTTCAATCCTTCACGTATTTTCTTGTAGGTTGTACGGACTTCGTAA
>CAVDQU010000148.1:0-6489 GCA_963611035.1 Agathobaculum sp. | reverse complement strand
ACTGACAAAAAATCTTCTCACAAAATCAGGCACAGAAAGATTCCGAGAGAACATTGAATTACAATCATTTATCATCTGTATAGTTAATCTTTTAACGACTGCATTATAGCAAAGAAAAATACAGGATACAAGGGTAAAATTTTTCGATTTTACAGGGATTATTTCATTTTATTTTCCCTAGAGCGCTTTATATCCTCTAAAAGCAGGGAAGAGACACGAAGTCCGCCGCGGCCGATACCAATGGAAATATCCGGTTTGTTGCCTCCATGGAAATCGGAACCGCCGGTAGGCAGCAGATGATGTCTTGATGCCATTTCGCGAAGCTTCATGCTTTCCAGTTTGTTGTTGGAAGAGTGGTAGACTTCCAGCCCTTTCATACCAAGGTCTGCCATATAAGCAATCAGTTCTTCGGTCTTTTTATCCCCGAATTTGTACTGGAATGGATGGGCTAAAGCCACAAAAGCACCATTGGCAATTAATGTTTTCACAACTTCTTCCGGGGTAAGCTGCTCCTTCTGAGGGCAGTAGCGGCCGCCGTACTGGAGATATTTCTTAAAAGCCTGGTCTGTATTGGAGCAGATCCCTCTGGCGATCAGAGCATGTGCAATATGTGCTCTTGTGATAATGGTATCCGGATTGTTTCCGCAAAGCTCTTCTCTGGTAAAGGAAATGCCGTCAGCAGCCAGATTTTCAAGCATTTTTTTATTGCGCCGGTCACGGCTGACCAGCATTTTTTCAAGCATGGCAGCAAGCACTGGATCGTTCTGGTTGACAAATAGCCCCAGAATGTGGATCTCTGTCCCATCGAAACTGCTGGATACTTCGATACCCGGGATCACTTCTATATTTAAACGGTGTGCGGCTTCTAAAGCTTCATTTACTCCGGCAGTGGTATCGTGGTCTGTTAATGCAATAGCATCCAGCCCAGCATTTTTTGCCAGTTCCACAACCTGGGAAGGGGTAAATGTGCCGTCAGAAGCATCGGAATGAACGTGCAGATCAACAAACCCCATGGTAAAAACCTCCTTACTATTTCCTGTTCTTTCTATAATAATAACACGAATGAAATACTTTGGTAACACTTTTAACAGGATTGTTAAAAACGAAAAAATCGGGAAAGAAATACCCGTAAAAAAGTTTAAAAACCAGTTCCATTTTAAATAAAGTGTGTTATACTACAAGCTGTAATTAAAAATAAGCGAAAAATGTAACAGGTGAAAAGAAATGAATCAGTTAGAAAACAGCAGAAGTCGAAATTCCTCTACCGGCAGAAGCCGGGCCAGAGGTACAAATAGAGGCAGCGGGTCAGGAAGAAGCAGTTCTTCTTCCAGAAGCTCATCAGGCAGGAGCAGCTATGGAACTTCTTCTGGACACAGAAGCACATCTTCTGGGTATTCTTCCCGTTCTGGAGGAAATCATTCCACCAGACGCAGCGGATATCACAGAAAAAAAGGCCCAAATTACAAGATCATTGCTATTGCAGGTGTAGTTCTTATTGTGTTTATTACGGGCATTTCCCTTGCTCTTAAAGGAAAAGGTTCCAATACAGATATTGCAGGAACTGAAACCGTGATCGAAAGCGAATCTGAGACTGAGATGCAGAAAGAAGTCCAGGTTGACGGCATTTCCATTACCGGAATGTCAAAAAGTGAAGCGAAAGCGGCTATTTTAAAGGAGTTCCCATGGAGCATGACTGTTGAATACGATTCTGACCAGTATCAGGTAACAGATCTGATGGCAGAAAAGGTAGAAGCTCTTTTAGATGAGATCTATAAAGATGACAGTGATCCTCAGGAAAGTTATACCTTAGATACATCAGGACTGGATGAACAGGTAAAGGCAGAAGCAGCAGCCTGCGGGGCAAAATGGGATAAGAAAGCAAAGAACGGTTCCATTGATAAGTTTGATGCTGCAAGCGGCAAGTTTGTATTTGCAGGAGAGGAAAATGGTTTTGCCATTGATCAGGACAAGCTGGCAGCAGATATTTCCCAGGCATTAAGTGATAAGAAGTTTGATGCAAAGATCACTGCAACCGGAAGTTCAGTAGCACCGGATATTTCTGCAGCAAGCGCAAAGGAAAAATATAAAACTATCAGTTCCTTTACAACCACGACTACTGCAAACCAGAACCGTAATACCAATGTGCGTCTGGCAGCAGAGGCGATCAATGGTACCGTTATTAAACCGGGACAGGAATTTTCTTTTAATGGTACCGTAGGTCAGCGTACAGAAGCCAAGGGATATAAGGGCGCAGCTGCTTATAATAACGGAGAAGTCGTACAGGAGATCGGCGGCGGTGTATGCCAGGTTTCTACTACTTTATATAATGCGGTATTTAAGGCTGGTTTAAAGATCAGTTCCCGCCGTTCCCATACCTTTGAGCCAAGTTATGTTACACCTGGCCGTGACGCAACAGTCAGCTGGGATCAGCCGGACTTTAAGTTTATCAACAATTCCAGCACAGCCATCGGTTTAAGAGCAAGTTATGCAGATCAGAAGGTAACTGTATCTGTTTATGGTATCCCGATCCTGGAAGATGGCATCACATGGGATCTGGATTCTAAGAAGGTAGAAGATCTTGGCACACCAAATCCAACGTATGAGGAAGACCAGACTCTTCAGCCTGGTGCAGAAGTGACCAAGTCCAAGGGAAGCGCCGGAAGCAGATGGGAGACCTATAAGGTTGTTTATAAAAACGGAAAGGAAGTATCCAGAGAGCTGGATCACAAAACTACCTACAAGGGACATACGCCTGTAATTCGCCGCAATTCCAGCGGAGTTGTGTTAAATCCGTCTGAAACAACCACACAGGCAACAACAGTTCCGTCTACTGTAGATGGAATGCCAGATGGCTATGTTCCGGGAGAAACTACTGCTGCCAGCCACACTACGGTTGCAGCTCCGGGAGAAACCACTGCTGCCAGCCACACCACGGCTGCAGGTGCAACAGCAGAAACATCCGCTGCAACAGGTACTTCCCCATCTACGGCTGCAGCCACAACAGCCGTATCTCCGGCTCCGATACAGACAACGTCTGCTGCTGCGACGGCAGCCGAAAATGGAGGCCCCGGGGATACGGGGGAAGTGGTAATACCGGTAAAACCGGAGTAATGAAGTTATAACATCATATTTTTTGAAATCCGCTGTTACGGGCTGAAAATTCCCGTGGCAGCGGATTTTGTGCATTAGAATATAGAAAGGCAGCTGTGCAGTCACAAAAAAATACTGTCTAATTTTCGGGCCGAAGTTGTCATAGAATGGGAGAGGATGATATAATACATAAATATTTGCGTTTGCTAGATAGCGTAAAGGATTGAAATTGTAAATATTTATAAATAGCGCTTTTATGCGGGGGGGGGGGTATGACATTGAGATTTGCAGAAGAAATTAAAAATGCGATCGAAGAATCTGAAATGACATTGTTGAGTCTGTCAGATGCCAGTGGACTGTCAGTGGATCATATATCAAAAATGCGGCGTGGTGTGAGGCTTCCTCAGGATACAGAAAAGGTACAAAAACTGGTTATGGCTTTGCAGCGTTCTGAAGAAGAATCAAAAAGGCTTATGACATTATACCGGATCGAGCGAATGGGCGATGAAGAATGGCGTTGCATGAAGGGAATTCAGCAGCTGTTGGAATATGGAAATAAATTGACTGTGTCGTCGGAAATAAAAATGTACGCATCAGAAGCAGAGAATGGTGAATGGAATACAGACATGAAGATCCTGTACAATCGGAGTGATGTGTTCTCTTTTTTGCAGAAAATGCTTCCTGGCACCAGGGGAACGGTGCGTATGCTCGCAGAGGAAGTACCGCAGACAATTGTGGATCTGCTGGCTTTGCACCTGCAGCGGGAAGATTTTTATTGTGAACACTTGTTTTCGCTAAAGCCTCTTCGTGAAAAATCAGGAAGTCTTTACAACATCTGCTATGTAAATCAGATTATGCCGTTGATCTGCTCCGGTAAAAATTATCTTCCTTGTTATGACTATGAAAAGAAGGGAAATGCCTTCCTTCCTAACTGGCTGATCAGTGACCGATGGGCCATAGGGCTACAGAAGGATATGGATGGCGGAATCATAGAGTGGGATGCAAAAAAAGTTGCCTGGATCCGGGAGCAGTATGAAAAAAGAAAGAAGAATAAGCGTCAGCTGCTGTTATATTTTTCGGATATAAGTCAATGGGGTCAGTGGATCATGGAAAACCGAAGGCAATACAGGGCAGAAGCTATAAGCGGTTGTATAAGGCCTCACGATGTGAAAAATCATTATATTGAATATGAACCGTGTACCATGATGCATATAACAGAGGAAATGCTGCAAAAACATATTCTTTTACCGGAGGCAGAAAAAGCAGAGACAATCGCTCTTTTTAAAGCACGACGCGAACAGGAAACGTATGCAGAAGGTGCTAAATTTTTCACAAAGGCGGGAACAGAACGCTTTGCAAAGACCGGACGCATTTCCCAGTTTCCGGATATGATCTACACACCGCTGACAATTACGGAGCGTATTCAGCTTCTGCAGGATTTTCTGGAATGGGTACAGAGTTCGGATCGGAATTTGTATATGCTTGACGAACGCCAGATCAATTTGTCCTACAGAACATTTGTATTTTCCACGGTATCCCTGGTACATAATGAATTCGTTTTGATGATCAGCCGTAAGGGGGCAGAATACGTCTCAATCTGCGAACAGGGGATCTCCGAGAAACTCACCAAATTCTGCCAAATGCTGGAAAGCGGCGAGATGATCTGCTCCAAAGAGGAGTGTGTGAAAGCGATAAAGGAAGTACTTGCAAAACTGGAAGCAATGGAAGAATCAGAAAAATAAATACAAGATGTTGATTTTAAAGATACGGATGCCTTTTCTGGAGGTATCCGTTTTTTGTTAGACTGACAAGCAGAAGAGAACAGAATTGGACTGTCTAAAAAAATAGCCGTGATTGCAATAGGAAAAAAACATTGATAATATAAGCTCATAAGTATGCAGAGAGACTTAGAGAGAATATCATAAACAGGAGGAAGTAGTGCAATGAGAAAAAAATGGATGCTGGTGATGGCTGTATCTGTATTAACAATGGCGGTGAGTGTACCGGCTTATGCGGGAGAATGGAAGAAAAACGATAAAGGCTGGTGGTGGGAAGCCGAAGATGGCAGCTATCCGACCGATTGTGCTATGCGTATAGGTTCCGAGAAAACGGGTGAGAGTAACTGCTGTTATTTTGATTCGGAAGGGTATTTAATCACCAATACAAGACTTGAAGATGGTACCTATATAGATGAGAATGGGTATGCTGTTTATGCAGTTGAGGATTACTCCTGTACATTGGGTCAAAACTACAAGGATGCAGGAGTGCCGGACGAATACTGCGGCACATATTTTGGAAAAAATAACGGAGTGACGGAAAGCTGCTTTATCTATGTATGGCAAGGATACTATAATGCTAATATGGAATTCCGTATTGGTGCAATGCCGCCATATGTTGGAAATGGAGTTTTTGAGGATGAGGATGATAAATTTATATTTTCAGGAAATCATCTTACGGTCATTGATAAAATTTTCAATGAGACATATGAATTGTCAAAGTAGATTAAAAGTTTAAAATTAATCCGGCTGATTGCAGGAATGTAAACAGCGAAAAATTGGACAGGTGATAAAATAATTACCTGTCTGATTTTATGTTATTAAGAAGGAGTAGTATGAAAAGCAAAAGAAGAGGATCAGGAATATTTAAAATAAGCTGTATAATGCTTCTGGTTTCTGTATTGATATTGCTTGCAGGCTGCCAGAAGAAAATGACCGTTCAGGACTATCTGGATTTAGGTGATAAATACCTGACAGAAGCCAATTACGAAGAGGCGATTGTGGCCTTTACAAAAGCCATTGAAGTAGAACCAAAGGTAATGAAAGCATATGAAGGCCTGACAAATGCGTACATAAAAACTGAAAACTACGAAAAAGCCAAGGAAGTGCTTCAAAGTGGAATTTCTGTGTATGAAGGTCTGGCAGAAGATGAAAAGACAGACGAATTTAAGCTGATTTATGAAGAATTGCTGAAATTAGAAGAGAAAATAAAACTGTATCTGGATGCAGAAAATAGTTTGGATGTGGAAGAAAATGAAAGCGAAACATTAGCTGAAACAGATTCTACAGGTGTAGAGCAGGAGCGCCTGGTCGCAGAGGCGAAAGAGAAGTATGGTTCAATTCTGGAACAGGTTATAGATGTGATGGATCGAGGAACATTAGAATGGGAGTATTATTATACAGACGATTTCGAGCAATTCGTTGATGAACTGGACCAGCCTTTGATCTGGCAGTTGGAGGACGGACGATATATCGGGATATATGAGTTAGGTATTTATCTGGGTGATATGAAAAATGGAATTCGATCAGGTACCGGCGCTTGGTATTCTGACAGTAAAATCGAAGAATTTTCGGAACTGTATATTGGTAGTTGGCTTGAAGATTATCCTAACGGAACAGGGAT
>CAVDQU010000147.1:0-6615 GCA_963611035.1 Agathobaculum sp. | reverse complement strand
AGTTCTGCGGAACTGTGATCTGGATGGTCACATACTGGTCGCCCTTTGTCTTTGGATCCTTCATGGAGACAATGCCTCTGCCTGCAAGACGGATCTTGGAACCGCAGCGGGTTCCTTCTTTGATCTTACAGGAAACATTGCCGTACAAGGTAGGAACAATGACCTCTCCGCCTAAAACAGCCGTTGTAAAAGCCACTTCCACACTCGTGTATACATCCATGCCTTTCCGCTCATATCCAGGACGGGTTCCTACATGGACTTTCAACAGCAGATCTCCTGCTTCGCCGCCGCCCATGCCAGGATTGCCTTTGCCTTTTAAGCGGATGCTCTGTCCATCACCGATACCTGCCGGAATATGGACCTGGAGGTTCTGGCGGCTGCCGTTTGTGCCGGAAAGTGTGATCACCCGGTCAGCGCCGAAAGCTGCGTCATCAAAGCTGATGTTAATCTCTGCCTGGGCATCGCTGCCTTTTTCGCTGCTTCCATCTGCACCAAAGCCGCCGGAATAACCATGGAAGCCGCTAAAACCGCTGCCGCCCTGGTGAAAGCCACCTGTGAAACGGCTTTTCTTACCGCCGCCAAACATATTTCCGAAGATATCTCCAAAAATATCGTTTCCGTCTCCGCCTTCAAAGTGGTAGGTATGGGTTCCGGAGCCTCCAAAACCATGGAAGCTGCCTGTGCCGGAAAAACCACCGAAACCGCCGGTAAAACTGCCGCCTGTACCGAATCCGCCATCTGCCCCGTTAAAACCTGAGCCTGCTGCTCCGGTGCCGTCAAAGGCTGCGTGACCAAACTGGTCATATAATTTCTTCTTTTCAGGATCGCTTAAAATATCGTAAGCTTCATTTACTTCCTTAAATTTTTCAGCTGCAGCCGCGTTTCCTACATTGCTGTCGGGATGGTATTTCTTTGCCAGTTTACGGAATGCCTTCTTAATAGTTGCCGGGTCTGCAGTTTTATCTATTCCAAGAACTTCGTAGTAATCTCTCTTCTGTTGTGACATCGTTCTCATCCTTTCTGTTTGCTGTACATTACTGCACATTGTCGTGAAAGATACGACTTTAAATGCTTTTTTGTTCTATATCATATATAACATATATAGCACATGTTGTCAAGGATAGAACTGCACACAGATCTTCTACTCTTTTAAGTTTGTTTTTACACTATTTACTACATAAATCCCAAGGCACACTAATATAAGTGCTGCCAGACTTTTAACAGAAAAAGCCTGGGCAGTTTCTCCCAGCACAAAAGCGGACAAAAGCACACCAAACAGCGGATTCATGAAACCAAAGACAGTAACACGGCTGACAGAATTATATTTAAGTAAAACTCCCCAAAGGGTATAGGCAACTGCTGAAACAAAGGACAGATACAACAGCAAAGCATAAGCAGCTCCATTGCCGCCTTGTATTCTTCCGCCGCACACAATGCCTGTTGCTATGAGGAGCAGGCCGCCTAAGATAAACTGATAACCGCTTAATACCGCTACATCATACCGATTTCCGTATTTTTTCATCAGGGCACTTGCGATAGCATAAAACACCTGTCCGGCCAGTACAAAACCTTCACCCTGCAGGGATACATCAAGAAAATCCCCCTGTTGTCCGAACAGGTTCATAACAAGTATTCCTGTAAATCCCAGACAGCATCCCAGTACCTTTCTTATTGTCAATTTTTCGTAATGGAAAATAAAACTTGCGATAAAAATGGCAATAAAAACATTTCCGCCTGTTATAATAGCTCCGTGCACGCCACTGGTATGAGCCATTCCCATATAGAAGAAATAATTCTGAAGAGCTGTGTGATTCAGTCCTAATGCTACAACTGCCCCAAATGCTTCCGGCTGTAAAAAAAGCAGGCGTTTTTCCTGAATACTGTGAAATACGATCACAAGGACCCCTGCAAGAAAGAAACGTATTCCGGCAAATAAGATGATCGTCGGTGTATCTGAACTCTGTATATGAAATAATTCGTATCCGATTTTGATCGCCGGTGTGGCACTTCCCCACAAAAAACAACAGATACCCGCCAGAAGCATTACTACCGGCAAACGAGTCAGTCTGCTTTTAGGCAGGACAATCATTTCACCATTCATCGTCCTTCGCCTTTCATCGCATTTCGTCTTTGATCACATTGTGATCACGAAGCAACTTTCCAATCACTGTACGGTCCAGTTTTCTGATCAGCGGCTTCTTTAACAGTTCCAATGGCAAAGGCAGTTTCATTTCCAGTGGAGATTTTCCATCCATCAGTTTTACTGTACTGTCCAACAGGTCTCTTACATCGTATACGCTTCCCCATACTTCCGGAACACCACGGTCTACACCGCAAAGTCCGTATACGGCTTCCATGGCTGTACGCACGGAATACTCGGTAGTAAAAATGGTATCTCTTGGAGTTTCAGCAAACTGGCCTAAGAATGCGGCGTTGACACAGCCATCTGGGATAACATCCGGTCTGTCTCCTGCGCTTCTTGGCATGAAGAATGCTGTAATATATGGCATCATGGTTGGAGTACAGTTTGCATGGTTTGCAGCCAGGTCATCGATCTCCTCTGTTGGGATACCCAGATGATACAGCCACTCTGCTGTGATCTCTTTACCGTTGCACTCTTTCATTGGCTTCTTAATATAATCTCCTGGAACATCGGTAAACAGGCTGTATACCCATACACAGATTTCATCCTTCTTCTGTGCCTTAAACTGTCCCTGACGGTTGATGGTCCAGCTTAACAGCCAGCTGGAGTCCTTACAGCTTACGATACCGCCAGTAACGACTTTACCGGTTCTTGGATCTCTCTTGCAGATCTTCTGGATATAGGAAATGATCTTCTCATCAGAGGTAGTTACCGTTGCAGACTCCCAGTTGGTCTTTGCAATATCAGAACAGAATTTCTCCGGATGTCCAAAGGATTCATCCTGAGCTGCAATGTTCTTCCACAGGCTCCAGCAGCCGCTGGTACGTACTTCTGCATCTCCTACAGGAGCATGGTCCTGATCACCGTAAATGGTGCCTTCTGTACAGCTTCCGTTTGTGATAAATACAAGATCATTTTCTGTCAGTGTGATCTCGCCTTTTCCGCCGTCTTTTACATATTCAATGGCTTTGGCAGTCTTCTTTTCTCCTTCAATATCAAAACGTACATTGGTAACGCTGGTACCGAACTGGATCTGTACGCCTGCTGCTTCCAGGTATTTCTGCATTGGAAGGATCAGAGATTCATACTGGTTGTAACGGGTAAACTTCAAAGCAGAGAAATCAGGCAGTCCACCAATATGATGGATAAAACGCTGGAAATAGCGCTTCATCTCTAACGCGCTGTGCCAGTTTTCAAAAGCAAACATGGTGCGCCAGTACAGCCAGAAATCAGAACCAAATACTTCATCATCGAAGAAATCTTCAATGGATTTGTCATACAGGTCTTCATCTCTTGTAAAGAACAGCTTCATGATCTCCATACTGCCCTTCTGGCTTAAACGGAACTTGCCGTCTGTATGGGCATCTTCCCCACGTTTTTTTGTAGCACGGCACAGGGAATAGTTTGGATCATGTTTATTTAACCAGTAATATTCATCCAGAACAGATGCATTTGGCACTTCCAGAGAAGGAATGCTGCGGAACAGATCCCATAAGCATTCGAAATGGTCTTCCATCTCACGGCCGCCGCGCATTACATAGCCTCTGGTCGGATCATCGATACCATCGCAGGCTCCGCCGGCAACATCCATGGCCTCTAAAATATGGATATTCTTTCCAGGCATCTGGGCATCTCTTACTAAAAAGCAGGCTGCTGCCAGAGCTGCCAGACCGCTACCTACTAAATAGGCGCTCTTTTCTTCAATGCCTTCCGGCTTTTCCGGTCTTGCAAAGGCCTCATAGTTACCATTGGAATAGTAAATTCCCTTACTGTTTTTCGCAAACTTGCCGATCTCTGTATTGCGGTAGTCACTGTTTGCTTCTCCCTTTTTTCTGCGGCGCTTTCCGGCTACAACAGCTGCTGCTCCAACGCCAGCTGCTACTGCTGATACAGCTCCCGCACGTAAAACTTTCTTGTTCATCCTTAAACCTGCCTTTCTCATTCTTTTCTTATACTTTGAATATCGATATTTTTATTATTACTAGTATTTTTGTTAAGTATTGCTTTAATATATAGTATTAATTACTATATGTACTGTATTGATATTATACCGTTTTAGGCAAAATGTCAATAACACAGTTACAGTTCAGCCATGCGCTGGTTTGAACGAGGAAGTGTGTTGCAAGTTTACTTGCATAAGCGCTTTCTCGTCCAAATCAGCATATGATGGACCCGCAAAGCTTCTTGTTTTCATGAACATGGAAACAAGAAGCTGTCATGGCTGAATTGTAACTAAAACTGCATCTATCAAAAAATACTCTCAGCTGCAGATACATTTTTCTGCAATAACTGAGAGTATTTTTTCCAAAATTATAAAGCTTTATGCAATAAGATCATTTTAAATATCCAGTGCAGCATGATATCCCTGATAAACTGCATTTGTAATGGTAGAAACCTTTCTTGCATCTCCGATGACGCGGACAAATGGTGCGCTGTCTCTTAATGCTTCTACTACATCGGTGCGTCCTCTCTGACCTAAGGCGCAGATCACCGTCTGCCCACCGATCATCTGTTCCTTGCCTTCCTTGTCTTTGCAGCGGACACCTTCTGTTGTTACTTCTTCTACACGACACCCAGTGTGGACATGTACATATTTTTCAATCTCTTTTAACAGCAATGGGCGATGACGTACATTGGCATCTACAGCCAGTTCATCCCTCATTTCGATCAGATGTACTTCTTTTCCTTCCATTCCTAAATGGATAGCACATTCGCAGCCAGCCAGTCCGCCGCCCATAACAGCAACTTTTTCAGCTACGCGGTCCTGGTTTTTGTACAGTTCATTGACGATGATCACATTTTCGCCCTTAATACCAGGAATTGGCGGAACCAGCGGTCTGGAGCCAACTGCAATGATCAGGGCGTCTGGTGCTTCTTTTTCTACATATTCAGGAGTTACCTCGCAGCCTAAACGGATCTCTACGCCACTCTGTCTTGCAAAACGGGCATAGGTTTCTGTAAGCTGGTACATTTCTTTCTTAAACGGAATGGCGATCTCACTCTTTAAAATACCGCCCAGTTCCTCTTCTTTTTCACATAAGATAACCTGATGGCCTCTTCTGGCTGCTGTCCATGCTGCATACAGACCGCCAGGACCGCCTCCTGCTACCAGAACTTTCTTTTTAACTGGTGCAGGCTGCACTTCATCCCCTTCCATCTCTCTTCCGATCAGAGGATTTACGGTACATCTTCTGGTGGAGGTTGCGGCACGCTCTGCCATACAGGTAAAGCAGCGCAGGCAGCGGACAATGTCCTCATCCCTGTTTTCCATGACTTTTCTTGGAAGGAATGGATCTGCCAGAAGGGCACGGGCCATATAAACCACATCGGCTTTACCAGAAGCAATGATCTCTTCCATCTGCGCCGGATCATTTAAACCACCTAATGTGGCAACAGGAATGGAAACATGCTTTTTGATCTCAGTTGCCAGATAAACATTACATCCATGTTCCTTAAACATAGAAGGATGGGTATCTCCAAAACCTCTCTGGTAAGTACCAGCAGATACATGGAGCAGGTCGATCTTGGACTCCAGCTGCATGGCAATACGCACGCCTTCTTCCAAGTCATAACCGCCTTCAAACAGCTCAGAACCGCTCATACGGAACTCGATCGGGAACATAGGTCCTACTGCTTCACGGACTGCGTCTAAGATCTCGCTTGCCAGGCGGCAGCGGTTTTCCAGGGAACCGCCGTATTCATCGGTTCTATGGTTAAAATAAGGGGATAAAAACTGGTTGATCAGCCATCCATGGCCGCCGTGGATCAGGATCATTTCAAAACCGGCTCTTTTTGCAAGACCGGCTACTTTTCCATAGGATGCTACAATATCCTTGATCTGCTCTTTGCTTAATGCCTTAACCTTGACACCGTCAGCACGTAAGGTATCAGAAGCGCCCCATTGGCACATTTCATGCTGTCTGGACTTGTCGGTCATATAGGTGCCTGCGAACATACCGGAATGAGACAACTCCAGGCTGGCTGCTGCTCCGTGGCGGGAAATGGCATCTGCTGTATAAGTAGCTGCTGCCAGGGAATTTAAAATGGTGGTATCCAGATGATAAGCATGGGATCCATCTGTCTCCGGATGTACCATACATTCGCGGACGGTTACCGTTGCTACACCGCCCTTTGCGCGAAGCTCATAAAAAGCAGTGGATTTCGGTCCTATACAGCCGTCATTGGTAATATCCGTTCCGCCCATTGGTGCGGAAAACATGCGGTTGGAAAAGGTGCGTCCTGCAATGGTGATAGGACTGCAAAGATGTGGAAATTTGTGTGTCATGATGTTTTCTCTCCTTTTTTATCAATTCACAAATACAATTCACGAACCCGCGCTATCGCGCTCTACTGCCTGCTATCGCAGGCGGTCTACTCAACAATATCTTTTAATTCTTCTTCGATCTTCTCTTCTTCCTCTTTATCATCTCCGTAAATGAGTACTGGAAGGAAAGCAAGACGTTTTCCGATAC
>CAVDQU010000146.1:3438-6615 GCA_963611035.1 Agathobaculum sp. | reverse complement strand
CATCATCTTTTCCATTATAAACCTTACCAAATTCACGCATTTCACTTCTTTTTGGAAATCGAATATCTTTTACCGTTTGCATATAGTTTTCTACAGATAATGTCAATAATTCCCGCTTCAAAGCATCTACAGGATTCTCATCTGGAAATAATGTATTTACTGTATATTGATTGGTATACTACCTTTCCTCTCTCTTTTCATCTACCCGGCGATTCACCTGAAAATTTATCTTTGCCCCGTTTTTTAAAGCAAATTTCAAATCCTGTATATAGGCTTTTACCTCTAATTCACTTTCAATTCTCGCTTTTACTTCTCCCGTCAAGTCGTTCCCCCTTATTTTCAAAAGTATCAATTGATACTTTTATAGTATCCTTTATTTATTACTTTGTCAATAGACCATAAAAGGAGCTTTCCCATCCCTGGAAAAGCTCCTTTTACATTCATATTTTCAGATTCAATTCATTTAATTAATCAAACAGCTTCTCTTTATAAACCCCGGCATCGATCAGACCTCTAATAGCGTCTACAACTGCCTGCTTATCTTCCTTATAGGTAACGCCGAACCACTTATCTGGTGTGTCCAGGACGCGGACTCTGGCTTTGCCTTCGTGTACTAACTGGTCGATGATCTTTGGAAGCAGGTATTCTGCTTTGATGTCACCTGGCTTTAAGCTGTCTAAAAATTCTGGGAAACCTTTTTCCAGTTCGTTTAAGAAGCCAACTGGAAGTCCCCACATGTTCATGGAAACCAGCTGCTCTGGCAGTACTTTTACAGGATTTCCCGCATCGTCTGCTGCGTGAAGGCCATCTTCCATCATGCGGATGTCATAGGTCTCTGTTACTTTCTTAAGAATGCCATTTTCCTCTTCGCAGACGCCTCTGGTAACAGCGCCATTATCGCTTAAGGTATTCTTTAAGATAAAGCCGCCCATGCAGATGTCATAAACATCGCCGTCTTCGGTCATCTCATTTACCATATATTCATGGATCTTGCGGAAACCTTCTTTTCCGTAGTAGTCATCTGCATTGATAACAAGGAATGGGCAGTCGATCAGGCCCTTAACTGTAAGAACGGCCTGGCCGGTTCCCCACGGTTTGGTACGGCCTTCGGTAACTTTATATCCTTCTGGAAGGGCATCCAGCTCCTGATATGCGTAGATGACCGGGATCTGCTTTTCGATCCTGTTTCCGATAATCTCCTTGAAATCCTTTTCCAAATCCCTGCGGATAATAAATACTACTTTATTAAATCCTGCTTCGATAGCATCATGAATGGAATAATCCATGATGATCTCACCATTTGGGCCTACTGGCGCTAACTGCTTAATTCCGCCGCCAAAACGGCTGCCAATACCGGCTGCCATGATCACTAATGCGGTCTCTTTCATAATTTTTCACCTCGTAAACACTTATTCAATAAAACTTCTGTAAAACCGCAGAAATCCACGTTCTGCGCATTTGTTACACTATAGCACACTTTCTATTAAAAGGCAAAACCAATACGCCTATAAAAGCATTAAATAAATCTAAAAAATAACGAAATCATCCATTAAACAGCACATTTTCAGCCAGTGCGGTCAGTACCTTCTGCACTCTGCACACATCTTCATATGGAACATACTCATTTGGCTTGTGGGCCAGTTCCAGGCTTCCCGGGCCATAGGACATGCAGTTATGGTTCATCAGGGTTCCTGCGATCACCGCTGTATCGGTGTAGCCATTAAAGGAACCTACTACCGCCTCTTCCCCTGTAGTCTCTTTTACTGCCGTCTTTAAATTTGCCAAGAGCTGTGAGTTATCATCTTTTTCCACATAAGGCCGGTCGCCTGTGATAATATAACTGCCTTTCACTCCCGGTATCTCTTCCTCTGCCTTTTTAATAGCCCGGTCTACAATGGCCTTGGCTGCCGCTGTATCTGTTGGCGGCACCAGACGCATATCGATCCAAACTTTCGCGCTGTCCGGCACTACATAAGGGCGGTAGCCGCCGGTGATCTGTCCGAAAGTGACTGTAGAGATCCCCAGATCATGATGGGACGGGCATGCCTTGATCTCTTTTCTGATGCTGCTGATGGCTTCAGCCATAGCTGCAATGGCATCGGCTCCCTTCCATGGGTTACTGGCATGGGCAGTAATTCCTGTTATAGTCAGCTCAAACCAGGTTCTTCCCTTGTGAGCCACCTGGATCTGGCCGTCTGTAGGCTCGGTATCCAGGATCCAGTCATCTTTTGTGACCCAGCCGGCCTTAATAGCAGCTTCTACACCACGCATAAAGTCCTCTTCATCTACAGAACAGATCATGGCAAATGGCTTTTTCGGCAGTTCGCCGGTCTCTCCCACTTTCTTTACCATGTTTTTAAAAGCAGTTAAAGCGCAGGCAAGACCGGATTTCATATCGCAGGCACCGCAGCCATACATTTTTCCGTCACGGACCATAGCCCCTAACGGGGAAATATCTTCGTCCCAGCCATCTCCCAGCATAACGGTATCCATGTGGCAGATATAAATAAGTCCCGGTCCCTCTGTCTTTCCCAGAATCTTTGCCATTACATTATAACGACCAGGCAAAACTTCCAGGCGGCTTACATGGATCAGGTCCGCCATTTTACCTCCAAACTCTACGATCTGCTTCTTAAACCAGTCTGTGATCCACAGACCGATCTCCTCTTCATAAGCTCCTGGGTCTGAACTGTCGATCTGCACCAGCTGTTTTGCCAGTTCCCAGGCTTCCTGTTCTTCTCTTTCCATAATAATCATCTTCTCCTTCCTGAATATCTCACACATTTGCGCTCCCGCACATCACAGCCATTTTATTGTGACTATATTAGCAAAAAAGGTGATTGCACTTGTAGCCTTACACTACTATTATAAGAGAGGGTTAAGAATATGAAAAGCCCGCTTAACAAAATTAGGTCATGTAATCATATAAATTATAAGGAGCATTTTAGTCATTATGATGATGAAAGAAATAAAAAGTCCATTTTGGCGTACCATTTATGAATATGGATTAATTACCGTCAGCATCTGGATCATGGTCATCGGAATTTACTTTTTCAAATTCCCCAACCATTTTGCATTTGGAGGCATCACCGGTTTTTCCACTGTAGTCAGTGAACTGACACACTGGTCTGCCAGTGATTTTACATCTGTTACCAATACAGTCCTTCTGCTGTTAGG
>CAVDQU010000146.1:0-3428 GCA_963611035.1 Agathobaculum sp. | reverse complement strand
AGCTTTGGATTAAAGACCGTATATGCAACCATGGTCATGTCCATCAGCTTATCACTCCTTGAGCGTTTTGTTCCTTTAAGCGCACCTCTTACCAACCAGCCGCTCCTTGAGCTGATGTTCGCTATCTTCCTTCCGGCTGTAGGAACCGCCATTCTCTTTAATATTGGAGCATCCAGCGGCGGCACCGACATCATTGCCATGATCTTAAAGAAATATTCCAGCATGAATATCGGTACCGTACTGATGTTAGTAGACATTGCATCTGTAGTTGCTTCCTACTTTATCTTCGGCGTAGAGACCGGCCTGTTCTCTACCATCGGTCTTGCTGCTAAATCACTGGTGATCGATGATGTAATTGAAAATATCAACCTTTGCAAATGCTTCAATATCATCTGCGATGACCCGAAACCGATCTGCGATTTCATTATCAATGGTTTAAACCGCAGTGCTACTGTATACCACGCAGAAGGCGCCTTTACACACCATGATAAGACTGTTATCATGACTACCATGAAACGCAGCCAGGCATTAAAGCTTCGCAACTACATCAAGCGTGTAGAGCCAACTGCATTTATGCTGATCTCCAATTCCAGCGAGATCATCGGAAAAGGCTTCCTGGCTAATTAAGCCTCTTCTGTATTAAATTCCAATGCAACTTTTTCAAGGTCTGCCCTTATGGATAATCCCTGAGGACAGGCCTTTTCGCATGCCCCGCACTTTTTGCACAGGTCAGCCGATGCGTTCTGCTTCTTCTGTTCTGCATATGACTTTTTCGCTTTTTCTGTTTCATTAAACATGGCATGATTATTCCAGATAGAGAACATTTCCGGGATATTTACCCCAAATGGACATGGCATGCAGTACCGGCAGGAAGTACAGCCATTTTTCACCCGGCTGCGGATCAGATCTGCTGCTTTTTCTACCGCTTCTTCCTCTGCCTCTGTAAGTGGTTCAAATTTTCCAAATGTTTCCAGATTATCTTCCAGCTGCTCCATAGAGGACATTCCGCTTAAGATCACTTTTACATTTTCGTGGCTTCCCACCCAGCGCAGTGCGAAAGAAGCTGCAGAGCGGTCCGGATCTGCTTCTTTTAACGCTTCTTTGGCTTCTTCTGGAAGATTTGCCAGACGGCCGCCTTTTATCGGTTCCATGATCACCATAGGGACTCCCATTTTCGCTGCCAGCTCATAACCTTTATCTCCCGCCTGTACTTTTGTATCAATATAATTGTACTGGATCTGGCAGAAATCCCACTGGCGGTAGGTAAGGATCTCTCTGAATACCGGGTATGTATCATGGAAAGAAAAGCCCAGATGGCGGATTTTTCCGCTTGCCTTCTTCTCCTCTGCCCATTGAATGATGCCTTCTTTTACCAGTTTTTTCCATCTGCCTGCATCTAAAGCGTGGAGCAGATAATAGTCAATATACTTGGTCTGAAGCCTGGATAACTGCTCTTCAAACAGTCTTTCTGCATCTTCTACGGAATTTACCAGCCATACCGGCAGTTTTGTTGCCAGATAGAAACTGTGTCTCGGATACTTTTTCAGGGCTCTGCCTAAAAATGGCTCACTTTGTCCTTTATGATAAGGATAGGCAGTGTCAATGTAATTGATGCCTGCATTTAACGCCTTCTCGATCATTGCCTCTGCCTGTGCTTCGTCAATGGTACCATCTTCTTTTAATGGAAAACGCATACATCCTAAGCCCAGAAGGGACACATCTTCCTCTCCACCAATAAAGCGCATGGTTCTGTACTTCATACTTTTTCCTCCTTGCTGCCTTCACATTTTATGTGATTTTTTATAAAATCGTTCTTTCTTTTTCTAATTTGCATCTCTTATTATAGCAAATTATCTGCCACATTACTATGAGATAAGATCCCCGCCATTGTACCGTTTTTTTAATTGTGTTATACTGTAATGAGCGCGATAACGCAAATTTACAAATCTATTTATTTACGCACCACAGAAAGAGAGGGAGAACTACCATGGATCTGAAACTACAGGTAAAGCAGTCACAGGTATTGTCACAGCGCATGATCCAGTCTGCAGAGATCCTTCAAATGACATCTCAGGAATTAAATACATATGTGAATGATCTTGCACTGGAAAATCCGGTGATCGACATTGTAGAGCCAGCTTCCGGGGCCGATCAGAAAGAGTCCATTGAACAGCAGCAGTGGCTTAATTCCTTTAATGAAGAAAATTATTACCTGTACCAGCGTCAGAATAATGATGACGACTACGATTTTAAAGACACCTGGAATATTAATACGGATGAAGGGGAAACATTAGCGGACTACCTCTGGTCCCAGCTGATCAGCGAAGATTTCTCTGAACAGGAAACGGAGATCATCCACTTCTGTCTGGACAGTCTGGATAACCGGGGCTATCTTACAGAAACACCCGAAGATATCGCCGCCTATTTTAAAACAGATACAGAAACCATCGACCGCATTTTAAATGAATTAAAATCCCTGGATCCTGCAGGTGTCTGTGCCTTTAATCTGGAAGAATGTTTAAAGCTCCAGTTAGAGCGCAAGAAAATGCTCACGCCTCTTATGGAGTCACTGATCGATAACCACCTGGACATGGTAGCAAAAAACCAGATCCCGGCTATTGCCAGAACACTTCACCTTTCTTCCGAAGAAGCAGCCGGTTATTGCCAGATCATTAAATCCTTAAATCCAAAACCAGGCGTATCCTTCAGCAGCCGGGAGCAGCTGCGCTATATCATCCCGGATGTGACCATTGTGAAATTCAAGGATCACTTTGATATTTTATTAAATGAGTCCATGTATCCGGGCATTGAGGTCAACAGCTACTACCGTCAGATGAACCAGGCACCTGACTCCCAGGAATTAAAGGAATATCTGAGAAATAAGATCCGCCAGGCAGAATGGGTCAAGCAGTGCATCACACAGCGCAGCAAGACCATGATGGACGTATCCAGAGTGCTTTTACAGCGCCAGGAAGCCTTTTTTACTCATGGACCAAACTATTTAAAGCCTCTGCGTATGGCAGACATTGCAGAGACGCTGGGGATCCATGAATCCACCGTCAGCCGGGCTGTAAGCAAGAAATATCTCCAGTGTTCCTGGGGCGTATATCCTATGAATTTCTTCTTCTCCAGAAATGTAGGCACTTCTGCTTCTGAGAGGTCTGAAGATCCTGCAAAAGAAGTGACTGCCCGCAAGATCAAACAGCTGCTCCATGAGATCATTGAAAAGGAAAATAAGAAGAAGCCATACAGCGACCGTATCCTTGGAGAAAAGCTGGCAGAAAAGGGAATTTCCATTTCCAGACGGACCGTTGCAAAATACCGTGAAGAAGAAGGAATACCGGATGCCAGCGGCCGGAAGGAATATACCTAATCTTTTTTCTAAATGGTCCCGAAAATCCGTCGAAAATTTTTTGTTACAGTTCAGC
>CAVDQU010000145.1:0-6726 GCA_963611035.1 Agathobaculum sp. | reverse complement strand
AAGCAGGGCCGTCTGGGTAAGGCTTGGCAGTGTTTTATGGACACTTTGGATCACTGCATCCGCCCCCAGTTCAAGAGCAGACCTTGGAAATGCATCTCCATAGGAAAAATGGGCTCCATGGGCTTCATCTACGATCAGAGGAAGACCCGCTTTATGGGCGACCTTCGCAATTGCCTTTACATCCGAAACGATCCCGTCATAGGTAGGCGATACAATCAGCACTGCCTGGATATCCGGATCCTCTTTTAATGCCTTTTCCACATCTTCCGGTAAAATTCCGCCCTGTATCCCCAATCCTGGAACGGACTGTGGATAAACATAAACTGCTTCCAGGTGGTTTAAATAAATACCATGATACACCGCCTTATGACAGTTCCGGCTGGCCAGTATCTTTCCTCCATAAGAAACTGCTGCACTGATAGCAGACAGCAGCCCGCAGGTACTTCCATTTACAAGATACCATGTGCGGTCAGAGCCGTAAAGACTGGACGCCCATTCCATAGAGTCTTTTAAAATGCCCTCCGGATGATGGAGATTGTCGAAACCGTCGATCTCTGTTATATCCACAGAAAACGGATCTGGGAAATGGACCTTAAGTCCCTCTGCCCGCTTATGTCCCGGCATATGAAAGGGGTACATATCCGATCTCTGGTACTGCTTTAAACGCTGGATCAAAAGTTCTTCTTTTTTCACCTTTTTCTGCTCCCTGTGCTGGTAGATAAAAATCCTTTTTCATTCTGCAGCTGTAAAAGACGGATCACCGCAGCCCGCAGCTGACGCCTGTTTCTCACCTGAATGAATTTATCGGGATAATGTTCTCCTACCCGTTTATAGTCTTCTTTCTTTTCCCGGCTGCGTCCATTTTTTAAGATCCATAAGATAAATTCTTTATCCATCTTTTCTTTACAGCCTTCTGCCATGCTTTTTCTGGTATGTCCTTTATACCTGCAGTAGCGGCGAAATGCCTGCCACAGACAGATCCATCTTGGATAATCCATAAAAATGATCAGGTCTGCCTCTTTCATCCGCCTTTTCTGACAGAACTTTTCATAATTTCCATCAATGACCCAGCCGCGGTCTTTATTTTCCTCTAAAAACTGCTCGCAAAGCCGGATTCCTTCTGCCTCTTCTCTCTCTTTCCAGCCTGCTTCAAACTGGAGTTTATCTAAATGGAGCACGGGACAGCCAAGGATCTTCCCCAGTTTTGCTGCCAGAACCGATTTTCCGGAACCTGTATATCCGATCACTGCAATTTTCATTTTTCCACTTCCCCAATATGAAAATGTGAGTTTCCTGACCTATAAAAAATCCCCTGCAAAGGCCTTATACCTGTTATAAAGTCTCTGCAGGGGATCGGCCGCTTACAGCAGCTAATTATTTCTCTCTTGTTTCAGTCATTCTCTTAATATCTGCAATGAATGCGCTAAGATCAGCTGCACCAAGGTCGCCCTTGTCACGGCTTCTTACAGTGATCTTGCCTTCTGCAGCTTCCTTCTCGCCTAATACCAGCATGTATGGAACCTTCTCTAACTGAGCCTGACGGATCTTGTATCCAACCTTCTCATCCTTGTGATCCAGCTCTGTACGGATACCAGCTGCTCTTAACTGATCATATACACCCTGAGCATATTCCATGGATTTCTCAGATACAGGAATAACCTTAACCTGAACAGGAGCCAGCCATACAGGGAACTTGCCTGCAAAATGCTCGATCAGGATACCGATGAAACGCTCGATAGAGCCAAAGCATACACGGTGGATCATAATAGGACGCTTCTTAGTACCGTCTTCTGCTACATACTCAGCCTCAAAACGCTGTGGAAGCTGGAAGTCAAGCTGAATGGTACCGCACTGCCATGTACGTCCGATAGAGTCTCTTAAATGGAAGTCGATCTTAGGTCCGTAGAATGCACCATCGCCTTCATTTACAATGTACTTTAAGCCCATTTCATCCAGTGCATTTCTCAGGCCGTTTGTTGCCATCTCCCAATCTTCATCAGATCCCATAGAATCTTCTGGTCTGGTAGAAAGCTCTACGAAATAGTCAAATCCAAACTGAGAGTAAACTTCGTTGATCAGTCTTGTAACGCCCTTGATCTCATCAGTGATCTGATCCTGGGTCATGAAGATATGTGCATCATCCTGAGTGAAGCAGCGTACACGCATCAGACCGTGAAGCTGTCCGCTCTTCTCATGACGATGTACCAGACCTAACTCACCAACTCTTAATGGCAGGTCACGGTAAGAACGAGGCTGGGACTTGTATACCAGCATACCGCCTGGACAGTTCATTGGCTTGATCGCATAGTCTTCGTCATCAATAACGGTTGTATACATGTTCTCTTTGTAATGATCCCAGTGACCGGAGGTCTCCCACAGCTTACGGCTTAAGATAACAGGAGTAGAAACTTCCTGGTATCCTTCTCTTAAGTGGATCTCACGCCAGTAGTCGATCAGAGTGTTCTTTAAAGTCATGCCCTTTGGAAGGAAGAATGGGAAACCAGGTCCTTCTTCAGCAAACATAAACAGTCCTAATTCCTTACCTAATTTTCTGTGGTCACGCTTCTTAGCCTCTTCCATCATGGTTAAGTAAGCTTCCAGGTCTTCTTTCTTTGCAAATGCAGTACCATAAATTCTGGTCAGCATCTTGTTCTTCTCGCTGCCTCTCCAGTAAGCACCTGCAATGCTGGTCAGCTTAAATGCCTTGATGCCCTTTGTATACAGGATATGTGGTCCTGCGCACAGGTCTACAAAATCCCCCTGCTGATAGAAGCTGATGGTCTCGCCTTCTGGAAGATCTTCGATCAGCTCTACCTTGTAAGGTTCGCCCTTTTCCTGCATAAATTTAATAGCTTCATCTCTTGGCAGAACAAATGGCTTTAATGCCAGGTTCTCTTTGATGATCTTCTTCATCTCTGCCTCTAACTTTTCCAGATCTTCTGGGGTAAATCCGCCTTCTCTGTCAAAGTCATAGTAAAATCCGTCATCGATCGCCGGTCCAATTGCCAGCTTGGTCTCCGGATACAGTCTCTTTACTGCCTGTGCCAGTACATGGGAAGCAGTATGGCGGATGGCTCTTAATTCGTCTTTTGCTTCTTCAACACTTCCGTCTGGTAAAATAATCTTCATGGTAAACTCCTTTCGCTTTTAAACGCGGTTTTAGATCTTTTGGATATGTCCTTTCGGCTTTCAGGTATTAAAAAACCCCTGGACACATCTCTATGTCCAAGGGTGCATATACACGGTTCCACCTTGATTTTCACTCATTCATCCCTTAACGCGGGGTACGGTATCATTTCTCTGTTTAAAAGCTTTCAAGCTCTTCCACAGTTCCCTGATACGGCTCAGGACTGGTCTTCATCTGTCTCCCACATGCGCCTTTCCACCAACCGGCTGCTCTCTGTCTGTTTTCATCAGATTACTGGTTCCTTCAATGCCTTTTGCATTTCTGCTAACCTTGATTATAACATTTAAGTCCTGTTTGTCAAGGTAAAATCAATCCGCTTATTCCCTTTCTGCTGTATTTCTGATAAGATATACTCTGATTTACAAAAGGAGGAAGACAACCTATGAAGATCGTGATTATAGACGGCCAGGGCGGACGTATGGGAAAAACAGTGATCGAACAGTTAAAAAGCAGTTACCCGGACCTTGAGCTCTACGCCATTGGAACCAACAGTATTGCAACCTCTGCCATGTTAAAAGCCGGCGCCTCTTATGGAGCCACCGGCGAAAATCCTGTGATCGTCAATTCCAGAAACGCAGATCTGATCATCGGACCTATTGGTATTGTTATGGCAGACTCCCTTATGGGCGAGATCACCCCTGCCATGGCGGCAGCTGTAAGCTCCAGCAATGCCTATAAAATACTCATCCCTGTAAACCGCTGCAATCACTTTATCGCAGGCTGTCAGGGCGGCAGTCTCAGTGACTATATCTGCCAGGTCTGTGAAGAAGTTGGCAGACATTTAGATATTTAAGCATTCAGAAATTTACAAAGAAAGAAGGCATGATCTTATCATGAGAACCGTTGAATTTAAAATGGAACGTCCCGGCCTTGTAAGTGCCGGTGACAAAGTAAAGATCATCGAGCGGGAAGGAACCAGCAGCTACAGCTATATCATTGATCCAGCTGTAGCCATGTCCGGCTGCTTCGCCGCCAGAGACCGCATTAAATCCGAATACGGCATTGTAAAGGACGTCCGTGAAAACTCACGTGGATTTTACGTTGTAGTAGACTTTGATGAGGAAGACGTTCATTGATCATTCATTTAACAGAAACATTCTTCCGGTCTTTTTACGATAACGGCACGATCTTAATTTCTTCTGCCGTTGTCTCACTGGCCGGAGAAGTTGCAGGTACTGTTGGCGCTGGAGCTACCGTAGTCTCTTCCACACGTTTTCCAGGTGCTTCCGTCTCTACTGCCTCTGTAGTATGGCTTTGGGATGGCTGCACCTTTCCTGTTTCTGTGGCATTTCCCGCAGTTTCCACCGGGGATACAGGAATGATCTTCTCCGCAGCTGTTGTGGGTTCCTGGGCTGTGGTCTCTTCCTGTTTTATCTCATCTGCAGTTTCTATCTTTGTTTTCAAAGAAACGTCCAGAGACACCGGCTGACTCCAAAGGACCTGTGTTATACCTCCCGTCCTGTTCCAGCTGCAGTCATGCCACAGGCCGATCATCTCTCCATCCTGAAGTGCCAGGATCTCGATCATATCATTTCCTGTTACTGTCTTTCCTGTTCTTTCGGAACTGTCTTTCACTGCATAAATGGTTCCATCCTGTTTTACCTGGACCACCACTCCGTATGCATTTGCCCATATCTTAGGATGATACTCTCCATATATCTCCCCCTGGCTTTCAAAATAATACAGATTAAAAATAGCTCCAGGAAAAATACCACTGACTGCTTTTTTCTCTTTTCCGTTCAGATCTGTCTTGTAAATACGGCTATACCATTTTCCAGACGCATCCTTTTCCACATAAGTGCTGAAAAAAACAGAATTATCCACAATACAGTAACTTTGTACACCGTAATCAGCCTTTGCAATGGTCCTGCTTCCTGAAGAAGTCTTCTTTACAAGCTGCATCTGGGATCCTGTTCCCTGAAGTTCATAGGAATTTCCATCTGCAGCAGTTGGATTTTTCTTTACATAGCTGATCTTGCCATTTTCATCTATCTTGTATACACGATCCTCTATGGTAATATTCGTATTTCCTTTGGCAGTTACCGGCTTGCCCAGTGCTGTTACGAGATAGCATGCATTTTTGTCGATCTTTACCTGATAGCCGCCTTCAGAAAGCTCTACCTCAGTCCCAGACGTAACTTTATAGATTTTGCCTTCCTGGGCATAATAAATGGTTCCATCCAGCACCAGGTAACCGTCTACATTTTCAGCAATGATCTCTTTTGTATTCTGTCCCGGCATCATACGAAATAACACATCACACAGCTCTTTTTCTTCGTCAGAAAGGGAAGATTTCCTGCTTTCAGCCACCTTAGGAAGATAATACACATAATCTCCGTATGCCCTTAAAGAGTTTTTCGTAGCCTTCTCCGGGTTCTTTTCATTTCCCAGAGGTTTTACCTTATTATCTATCGTCTTCTTATAAAGAATGGTCTTAAAAAGGCCTGTATCTTCACTGTCTAAATAACACCAGAAGGCATTGGTCCGCACAAAACTGTCCAGGTTTTCTCCTGTATCTTCCGGAACATAATTAGGATCTGGCTCAATGTTTTTCAGATATCCTTTTACATCATGGCAGGTATAGATCTGGCCATCGCCTTTCCACTGTCCTGTTGCCATGATCCCCTTTTCATCAAAATGATACAAAAATCCATTTACATCCAGCCATTCATCTTCTGCATAAGTCTTTTCATCGATCTTATACTTCCAGCCTTCCTCTGTCTCTTCCCAGCCCAGCTGATTATTTTCGGTTGTCTCAACTGCTGGTATTTCCAGAGTCTGCGCTTCACTGGCTTTTGTCATATCCAGTTTTTCATAATCTGAATGAATCTTTCCAAAAACGATCACTACAACACTGATCGCCATGATCATAAAAATAATCGCTACGATCAGCAGCAGCGCTGTTTTTAAGCCTGATTCTCTTTTTCTTCTCCTCATTCTGCTTAATCCTCCTGTACATAAGATAACAATATGCGCTGGAATTCGCTTAGAAAAACGAAAAAAGCGGAAAATCTCAATTTCTAAGATTTTCCGCCACTTTTCAAAGATGAGCGTGCGGGGATTCGAACCCCGGACAACTTGATTAAAAGTCAAGTGCTCTACCGACTGAGCTACACGCCCTTATTAAATTACTTAAATGCCCAAAGTCGGAATCGAACCAACGACACGAGGATTTTCAGTCCTCTGCTCTACCAACTGAGCTATCTGGGCTTTTTCCTTATGCCTGTAGGCATAAAAATTGCGGGGGCAGGATTTGAACCTACGACCTTCGGGTTATGAGCCCGACGAGCTTCCAGACTGCTCCACCCCGCGTTACCTAAATTATTATAAATACTTACTTTCTATTTGTCAATAAGTATTTAACTGGGCGAAGGTGGATTCGAACCACCGAAGGCAGTGCCAGCAGATTTACAGTCTGTCCCCTTTGGCCACTCGGGAATTCGCCCATATAACTATTATACTCTTTTTCTGATAAATTATACTTAGAATGGGGCCTACAGGGCTCGAACCTGTGACCCTCTGCTTGTAAGGCAGATGCT
>CAVDQU010000144.1:0-6878 GCA_963611035.1 Agathobaculum sp. | reverse complement strand
GTGCAAAGCACGGAGCAATCCGTAGGTATTACAGAAACGAGAAAAGGAGGACAAGAAGCATGAGCAGCCGCACAAGAGAGATCAACAGAATAACCATGGCGATCATCCGTATTTCGGTAAAGCTGATGCTTCTCGCCCTTTTGATCTTAGTTTTATATGAAGCAGTGATCCAGGGCTATGCTTTTGGTCATGCTGTGTTTTATGCAGAGGCAGTGGAAGAGGCACCGGGGCATGATATTACCGTAGTAGTGAAAGACGGGGAAGGTGTGTCTCAGGCAGCGGATGAACTGGAAAAAAAGGGCCTGATCAAGAATATTTATGCTTTTCTGTTCCAGAGCCGTTTTTATGATTATGACAAGATCTATCCGGGAACTTATACTTTAAATACTTCCATGACTTCCAAGGAGATCCTTCAAAAGCTCAGTGAGAAGCCTGAAAATGCAGAAGATGGAAAATCAGGGGACAAGTCAGGAAGCGGAAAGACCACACAAAAAAGTACAGACCAGTCAGAAAGTACAAAACAGAAGAGTCAGGACGATCTTCAGACAGAAGAGGCAAATGCAGCAGATCCTGCAAAGAGCACTCTTTCTTCCGAGGAGGCGCAGGCTGACGAACATTCTTATTCTGGTGAAGATGAGGAAGAAGGCGGCTGGATTGAGGATGTGACAGAGGACGGACAAAATGATCGTAGATAACAGGATTACAGAATATCTTCATTCCCTGGAAACAAGCAGGGGAGAACTGCTGGATGGAATTGAAAAAAAGGCCATTGAAGACGGGGTCCCCATTATCCGCAGTGAGACAGCGGCTCTGCTTAGAAGCCTGACAGCGGCATTAAGACCTAAAAACATTTTGGAGATCGGTACAGCTGTGGGTTATTCTGCTTTGCAGATGTGTCAGGTGATGCCGGAAAACTGTCATATCACTACCATTGAAAAGTATGAAAAACGCATTCCTGAGGCTAAAGAAAACTTTAAAAAGGCCGGGGAAGAAGACCGCATTACCTTTTTGGAGGGAGATGCAGATCTGTGGCTGAAAGAATTAAAAGGAAAACAGTTTGATCTGGTATTTATGGACGCAGCCAAGGGACAGTATTTAAACTGGCTGCCTTTGCTGCTTGATCTGATGCCTGTGGGAGCCGTGCTCATTTCAGATAATGTGCTTCAGGACGGAGATGTAGTCCAGTCCCGTTTTGCTGTGCAGCGAAGGAACCGCACGATCCATAGCAGGATGCGGGAATATCTGTATGAATTAAAGCATATGGAAGAGTTTGAAACTGCGGTGATCCCCATAGGAGATGGAGTTACCATCAGTACCAGGATCAGATAGGAGAAACAGATAAATGAGAAAGACAGAGTTATTAATACCGGCAGGCAGTCTGGATGTGTTAAAAACAGCCGTTATTTATGGCGCAGATGCCGTATATATAGGAGGGGAGGCTTTTGGCCTGAGAGCCAAAGCACATAACTTCTCCTTAGAGGACATGAAAGAAGGAATTGCCTTTGCCCATGCGCATGATGTAAAGGTCTATGTAACAGCCAATATTCTGGCTCATAATCAGGACCTGCCAGGGGTGGAGGCTTATTTTGAAGAATTAAAAGAAGTGAGACCAGATGCACTGATCATTTCTGATCCAGGTGTATTTGAGATCGCAAAGAGAGTGCTTCCTGATACAGAGCTTCATGTAAGCACCCAGGCAAATAATACCAATTATGGCACCTATCTGTTCTGGAACCGTATGGGAGCAAAGCGCGTGGTTTCTGCCAGAGAGCTTTCTTTAGCTGAGATCAAAGAGATCCGCGCCCATATCCCGGATGATATGGAGATTGAAAGCTTTATCCACGGTGCTATGTGCATTTCCTATTCAGGAAGATGCCTGTTAAGCAACTTCTTCACAGGCCGTGACGCTAACCAGGGCGCCTGTACTCATCCATGCCGCTGGAAATATTCGATTGTAGAAGAGACCAGACCAGGAGAGTATATGCCTGTTTATGAAAATGAAAGAGGCACTTATATTTTTAACTCCAAGGACCTTTGCATGATCGAGCATGTTCCGGAGCTGATCGATGCGGGAATTGACAGTTTTAAGATCGAAGGTCGTATGAAGACTGCCTTATATGTGGCTACAGTAGCCAGAACTTACAGGAAAGCCATTGACGATTATCTGAAAGATCCGAAGCTTTATGAGGCAAATATGGAATGGTACAAGGAAGAAATCGGAAAATGTACCTACCGCGAGTTTACTACCGGTTTTTACTTTGGAAAACCGGGAAGTGACGCCCAGATCTACAACAGCAATACCTATGTAAAGAATTATATTTATTTAGGTACAGTGGAAGAGGCTGACGGAAAGGGCCGCTGCCGCATTGAGCAGAAGAATAAGTTTTCTGTAGGCGAGAACATTGAGATCATGAAGCCGGACGGCCGAAATGTGGAAGTAGTTGTAAAGAGCATCTGCGACGAAGAAGGAAATGAACAGGAAAGTGCTCCGCATCCAAAGCAGATCCTGTGGGTAGATTTAGGCGCAGATGTGGATAAATATGATATTCTCCGAAAAAAAGAGGATAAGTAAGGTAAATATAGAAACACTAAGACAGTTGTTTTATAAAAGGAGGTGCTCATATGGCAGATATGATCCTTTTAGGACTTGCGGTCATCTGTACTGCATATTTTCTGATCATTGTTTTTTATGCTGGAATGGGAACCTCTTTTGCCTTTATATGGCTTTTCTTTGCGGCTTTATGCGTATTTCTTGTATATGGAAAATGGTATTACAGGAAAAATATGGACCGCATCCCCCAGTGGGTGCCTGTGAGCATTGTTACCACCTGCATTGCAGGGGTAGTGATCATGGCGGCTCTCTGCGTCCTGGTATTTATGGGGGCGGCAGCCAGTGAAGAAGAGGACCTGGACTATGTGATCATTTTAGGAGCCAGAGTAAAGGAACATACAGTGAGCAATTCCCTGAAAAAGAGGCTTGATAAGGCCATTGAATATGCAGAGAAAAATCCGGAGACCTATCTGGTGCTGTCAGGAGGAAAAGGTCCCGATGAACCTGTATCCGAAGCCCAGGCCATGTATCAGTACCTGGTGTACAACGGGGTAAGGCCCAGTCAGCTTCTTTTAGAAGAACATTCCGTCAGCACAGTGGAAAACCTGGCTTACAGCAAGATCATCATTGAAAGCCACCGGGAAATGATCCGCCATGAAAGAGAAGAAAGAAACCGTCAGATGTTTCCCAGAGAGCCAAAAGGCAATTATCTCATCGCTGCGGACAAACCTCTGGAAGTAGGCGTGCTTACCAGCAATTTCCACGTATACAGAGCATGCATGATCGCAAAAAAATGGGGCTTTGAAAATGTCTACGGCATCAGCGCCCAGTCCGATCCGGTGCTTTTTATACATTTGTGCGTGCGCGAATGTGCATCGATAATAAAGGATAGAATAATGGGGAACATGTAAGGGCCCCAGAAGAAAAACAAGCGTCTGCAAAGCAGACATTTGTTTTTCTTGGGCCCTTAACGAGCAAACCGTCTGCGATAGCAGACAGTAGAGCACCGACAGGTGCGTGTTTGCGAGTCTAATTTTAAGATAGGAGACCAATTCAAAAATGAACAGACAGCAGATGCTTGAAAAGGTAGAAAAACTTTCTGCCTATGAGGTAAAAGACCGCCGTTTCATAGAAGAAATGAATTCCGAAGGAATGGTACTGGAACATAAAAAAAGCGGCGCCAGACTGTTCCTTATGAGCAACGAAGATGACAACAAGGTATTTTCCATTGGATTCAGGACACCACCGGCAGACAGCACCGGACTTCCTCATATCCTGGAGCACAGCGTACTGGAAGGCTCTGAAAAATTCCCGGTGAAAGATCCTTTTGTAGAACTGGTAAAAGGCTCTTTAAATACCTTTTTAAATGCAATGACCTATCCGGATAAAACTGTATATCCCGTAGCCAGCTGCAATGATAAAGACTTCCAGAACCTTATGGACGTATATTTAGACGGTGTATTTCACCCGTCTATCTACAGAGAGCCAAAGATCTTCAAACAGGAAGGCTGGCACTATGAGCTACAGTCAGAGGACGGGCCACTGATCGTCAATGGCGTTGTATACAATGAAATGAAAGGCGCCTTTTCCTCACCGGAAAGCGTGTTAGAGCGCTTTACAAGCTCTGTGCTGTTTCCTGATACTCCTTATGGAAATGAGTCCGGCGGCGATCCGGCAGTGATCCCTAACTTAAGTTATGAGCAGTTCATCCAGTTCCATAAAGATTACTATCATCCGGCTAACAGCTATATCTATCTTTATGGCGATATGGACATGGAAGAGAAGCTTTTATGGCTGGATAAAGAATATCTGTCTGCCTACGACAAAAAAGACTTTACTTTAGACTCTACCATTGCTTTCCAGAAGCCATTTACAAGCCCTGTAGAAAAAGAGATCACCTATTCTGTTACAGCAAACGAAGGCACAGAAGATAACACCTATTTATCTCTGAATACTGTAGTAGGAACGGATATTGACCCAGTTTTATATGTTGCTTTCCAGATCCTTGACTACACTCTTATCAGTGCCCCGGGAGCACCTTTAAAGCAGGCCCTGATCGATGCCCACATTGGTCAGGATATTATGGGCGGCTATGAAAATGGCATTCTCCAGCCTTATTTCTCTGTAGTTGCGAAAAACGCAAACAAAGAGCAGAAAGGCGAATTTTTATCTGTTGTAAAAGGCACACTGCGAAAACTGGCTGACCAGGGAATTGACAAAAAGAGCCTGTTGGCAGGTTTGAATTACTACGAATTCCGTTACAGAGAAGCAGATTACGGTTCTGCTCCAAAGGGACTGATGTACGGTCTCTGGTCTATGGACAGTTGGTTATATGACGCAGATCCAATGCTTCATTTACAGTACCAGAAGACCTTTGACTATCTGAAAAAGGCGGCAGAGGAAGGCTATTTTGAACAGCTGATTAAAGATTATCTTTTAGATAACCCTCATGAGGCCGTTGTGATCGTAAGCCCTGAGATCGACCTGACTGCAAGAGAAGACGCAGAACTGGCAGAGCGTCTTGCAAAGTATAAAAATTCATTAAACAGTGAACAGGTAAAAGCTCTGGTAAAAGAGACTGCAGAGCTGAAAGCATACCAGGAAGAACCTTCCACCAAAGAAGATCTGGAAAAGATCCCGATGCTTGGAAGAGAAGATATCAAGCGCCAGTCAGAGCCATTTTCCTATCAGATAAAAGAGGAAGAAGGGACAACGGTTGTCCACAGTCTGATGTTTACTTCAGGTATTGCCTATGTTAAGCTGCTTTTTGACATGAATGTGATCCCGCAGGAGGATCTGCCATATGCATCCCTGTTAAAATCCGTGTTAGGCTATGTAGATACAGAAAACTTTACTTACCGCGACCTGACCAGTGAGATCCACTTAAACAGCGGCGGACTTGATTTTTATGTTTCCTCCTGGGAAAACTTAAGAGAAAAGGGAACTTTCAAGGGCGCCTTTACAGCAGGTATTAAAGTCCTTTACGAAAAAGTGGGATTTGCATTTGACATTATCAAAGAGATCCTTACTGCTTCTAAATTAGATGATGAGAAACGTTTAGGAGAGATCTTAGATGAAATGCGTTCCAGATCCAGAATGCGTTTAGAAAGTGCTTCCCACAGCGCAGCTGTTGCAAGAGCATGCTCCTATTTCTCAGCTGTAAGAGCTTTTGATGATATGACCGGCGGGATCAGCTATTTCCATTTTCTGGAAAAAACTGCAGATGCTTACAGCAAGGATGAAAACTTCCGTAAGGAACTGATCCGTAAGCTGAAAGACATAGCAGAAAAGCTGTTTGCAGCAGATAATCTTATGGTATGCTATACAGCAGATGAAGAAGGATACAAGGCGTTGCCGGCAGAATTAAAGAAATTTAAGGCTGCTTTAGGTGATGAGCCAAGCAAGAGATATACTTTTGAATTTACACCAGAACTGAAAAACGAAGGCTTTAAGACTTCCTCCAAGGTCAACTATGTGGCACGGTGCGGTTCTTTTGATGCGGACTCTTATACAGGTGCTCTGGAAGTGTTAAAAGTCATTATGAACTATGAATATTTATGGCAGAACCTGCGTGTCATCGGCGGCGCTTATGGCTGCATGAGCAGTTTTGGAAGAAGCGGAACCGGCTGTCTGGTATCTTACAGAGACCCGAAGCTGGCAGCTACTGACAAGATCTACGAAGGTATCCCGGAATATTTAAAGAACTTCTCCATTGACGAGAGAGATATGACAAAATACGTTATCGGCGCCATGAGCAGCGTAGATACCCCATTAAGCCCTGCTGTAAAAGGTTCCAGAAACATGACCGCTTATTTAACCGGGATCACAGATGAAATGGTACAGAAAAAGAGAGACCAGATCCTGGATGTGACCCAGGAGGATATCCGGGCACTGGCTGGTATCCTGGAGTCCATCTTAAAAACTGGCGCTTTCTGTGTCATTGGAAATGAGCAGCAGATCGAAGCAGATAAGAACATGTTCAAAGAAGTAAAGGAACTGTTCCACTAGGTATCAGAGGGGTCAAAACACTTTTTGCCCCCAACATTTATCAAACAGGAGAAAAGAATGGAAGATAACAAACAGAAAAAATCAGGTTTTGTAACCCTGATCGGACGTCCAAATGTTGGAAAATCCACACTGATGAACCACCTGATCGGCCAGAAGATCGCCATTACTTCTGACAAGCCTCAGACTACCAGAAATAGGATCCAGACTGTATATACCGATGACAGAGGCCAGATCGTTTTCCTTGATACCCCAGGTATCCATAAGGCAAAAAACAAGCTGGGCGAGTACATGGTCAATGTGGCTGAGCATACATTAAAGG
>CAVDQU010000143.1:0-6894 GCA_963611035.1 Agathobaculum sp. | reverse complement strand
TTCTCCCTTAAATGCCTCATTGGCGTACCGATTGTAGTTCATCAGATAAATACGCTTATCATTCCACTTCATGGTAAAATTATCTTCTGCATTAACCAGTGACTGGGCGCCGGTACTGTCTGTGATCCGCACCTTATATTCTACCTGTACCTGTCCCATAATGCCATCGTACACCTGAAGAGTGATCTGAGGTTCTCCTTCCATTTCTGTGGTCAGTCCATCCCAAGTAAGATGATCAAAGCTGGCCCGGATGCTTACATTCCCAAGAGAGCTGTTGTCCTCTGCCGGATTGGTCTCCAGATAAGATACCAGATCTCTTGCTTCATTATAATCCAGACTCTTTCTGGTAAAATCTTCTGCCAGCCGGAGCATATCTCCTGCATGGTCACTGTCTGCCCACATAATGCGGGTATAATAATGAATATCCTTCTCTGCTGTGCTCACTGTAAGATCCAGCAAATAAGTCTCATTCTGTGTCAGCAGGTTCTGGATAGGAAGTACTGCCTGGATATCTCCCCCATCCTCCTGCCAGTTTTCTACTTCTGTTCTTTCAATGAGACGGTCCATACTCAGATTGCGCACTTCATAGCTAAGACCTGTAATTCCATTTCCATATTCTTTTACCCGGATGTTCAGCTTTCTGTCTTCCGGCAGTACGGAAATACTGTCTCCTGCCGCCTGATTTCCCATATCCTGGATATATCCATGCAATGCATTAATATCTTTTCCATCAAATTCTGTATACACCACCGGGAATCCCGGTGCATCCATGGAAGAATAAACAGCCTCTTCCTTTTGCATATTTTTTCTTGCAGCAAAGAAATACACCGCCGCCGAAGCTGCAAAAACCAGTGCAAGTATCCCCGCTGTCCGTATTATTTTTTTCATATATATGATTCATTCCTTTTTTTGTTGCTGTAACTACAAAATCCCTTTTATTGTATATAATATCCCTCAAAACTACAACTTAATCTTTTTTTAAGAGTAGTGCCACCATAAAAAATATCCTGATACAATGTTTCACGTGAAACATCATACCAGGATATCCTCGTTTTCTTTTATTGAAATTTTACTTTTACGGCTGTTTATCTACATAACCCAGAGCCTGTTCCAATGCTTCCTGCTCCTCATTTCCAAGGACCACATCGGTCTGTCCCCGATCCACTTCCTTCATATATATATAGCAGCCTTCTCTGCTGTGGATGCAGTTCAATACAAAACCTGTATTGGTGTAATCCAATAATGCAAATACAAAGCTTAAATTACCGCCCATTCCCTGAAAAGCATTATATTTTACCATTCCAAATTTCTGGAAAGATGCTCGGAAATTACGGTTTAAAGTACGGATAGAGTCCTTTGCGGCTCTGTCTTCTGCTTTCAGGTTCCGGATCTCTTCGATCTGGTCCATGATCACGTCTTCCAGTGTCTCTGCATCTTTTCCCCGCATAAAATAATCATATTTACGGCTCAGGCTTTTTAACTGTGTCATAGCAGAGATCAATAAGATCAGCAATATAAGCACCAAACCGCTCAGTCCCAAAATAAGGTATCCCGGATCAAATGGGAGCTGATTTAAAATACTGGTTTCCATCATGAATGTATCATTCTCCTTCTGTCGATCAGCCGATGGATTCTATCATTTCCACGATTCTTTCCAGTTCCGCTTCTGAATAATATTCTATTTCAATTCGGCCTTTATTTTTGTCTTTATTATGTATACTTACTTTCGTTCCCATAACAGATTTCATTCTGTCTTCCAGATTCTGGTAAATAAGAGCCAGTGTCTCATCTGGTTTCTTCTCTTCTTTCTTCTCTCCAGACGCTTCCTTCTGCATCCGTTTTACCAGACGTTCTGTTTCACGGACACTTAATTTCTTATCCAGGATCTCTTTTACAGCCTTTAACTGCAGCGCAGTATCTTCCAGTGAAAGAAGAGCTCTTGCATGTCCGCTGGTAATAACGCCCTGAACAAGCATATTCTGGATCTGCTCATCTAATTTCAGCAGACGCATGGTATTGGTGATCGCCACTCTGCTCTTTGCCACCCGGATTGCGATTTCTTCCTGGGTCAAGCCAAATTCATCGATCAGCTGTCTGTAGCCTAATGCTTCTTCGATAGGATTTAAATCTGCTCTCTGTACATTTTCAATCAGAGAGATCTCCATTGCTTCCTGCTTGCTGTATTCCTTTAAAACAGCCGGAACTTCTTTTAAACCAGCTGCTTTTGCAGCACGCCATCTGCGCTCTCCCGCAATGATCTCATAAAAGCTGCCATTTTTCTGTACTAACAACGGCTGCAGCACACCATAATTTTTAATGGATTCAGCCAGTTCATTGATCTTTTCTTCATCAAAGGTCTTTCTTGGCTGTTCTTTGTTTGGCTGGACCAGATCCAGTTTCAGCATAAGGATACGGCCTTTTTCATCCATTTCCTCCACTGCCTTTGCTTCTGCTTTAGCCTTTGCCTTTTTTTCTGTTTCTTCCTTGTTTTCTTTTACAACTTCTTCTCCGAAAATTGCCCCCAGGCCTCTTCCTAATCCCTTCTTTGCCATTATAACTCTTCTCCTCTGCTCATTACTTCCGCTGCCAGCATACGATAACTTTCTGCACCTGTTGACCTTGTATCATAGAGATTAATGGACATGCCATGGCTTGGTGCTTCTGCCAGTCTTACATTTCTTGGAATAATGGTCTTGTAAATGGTCTGATTCAGATTATTCTTTACACTTTCCACCACCTGCAGTGACAGATTGGTACGGGCATCATACATGGTAAATACAACCCCCTCCAATTCCAACTGCGGATTTAATTTCCGTTTTACCAGTTCTACTGTCTTTAACACCTGATTCAGACCTTCCAGAGCGTAATACTCACACTGGATGGGGACCAGCACGGTATCCGCTGCTGTCAGTGCATTGATGGTCAATATATTCAATGAAGGCGGGCAATCGATTAAAATAAAATCGTAGTCGTCTCTCACTTTATCAAGGTAACGTTTTAAAAGAGTCTCTTTGTCTTCTACTTCCTGGAACTCAATTTCCGCACCTGCCAGGTTCATATCAGAAGGAAGTACATCCAGATTATCCTGGATATTTTTCACCAGACATTCATCCAGCTCTGCTTCTTCTGCCATCATATCATAAACCGTATGTTCATAATCTTCTTTTTCTACTCCCAGTCCGCTGCTTGCGTTTCCCTGAGGATCAAAGTCTACCAGCATTACATGCTGTCCTGCCTCTGCCAGACAGGCTGATAAATTGATTGCCGTAGTGGTCTTTCCCACTCCGCCCTTCTGGTTGGCAATAGTAATTATTCGTCCCATATTTCTATTTTACATCCTTTCTCAGAAAAACATCCAACTTGCCTCTCTGACTGTCAAAAACGATTATAGCACAACTTTATAGTTATAGCAAAATGTTTCACGTGAAACATTTGACTTGTTATATTTTTCTTAAATCTTTTGTCCGTTGTCATAGCAATCCCCATGTATTATAATAGTATTGTAAACCATTATACATTATAATAAGGAAGAAAGAGATATCTGAATGAAGACAAGAAATAAATTACTGACCTTACTCATCCTGTCATCTGGCGCTGCTGCTGCTACTGCTCTGATCAATAAAGCAGTGAAGCTTTCCGCTGTTTCAAAACATATTTTAGAGAGCCGTGTCTCCCTCTGCTATCGCTGGCGTCTGGGCAACATCCATTACACCAAAATCGGTGAAGGAAAGCCCCTGTTGCTGGTCCATGATCTGGAACCTGCTTCCAGTAGCTACGAATGGCACGAAGTACGCAAAAAGCTGGCAAAAGATCATACAGTATACACCATTGACCTGTTAGGTTTTGGCCGTTCTGAAAAGCCAAATCTTACCTACACCAATTATCTTTATGTACAACTTCTTTCCGATTTTATCAAATCAGAGATCGGACACCGCACCGATATTTTAGTCACCGGTGCTGCTGCTTCCCTGGCTGTTATGGCTTGCGGGAATACTCCTGAGTTATTTGACCGTCTGATTCTTGTAAATCCGGAATCTATGCTCTCCTGCAGCATGGTGCCTGGCAAGAATGCCAAGCTTTATAAATTTATCCTGGATCTGCCTATTATTGGTACTTTGATCTATCACATTGCCAACAGCCGCCAGAATATTGCCGACACTTTCAAAAATCTCTACTACTCCAATCCTTACTCTGTCACAGCCAGAGAAGTAGATGCATACTACGAAGCAGCCCACTTAGGAGACTCTCCTAAATCTGTCTATGCCAGCGTAAAATGCAATTACACCAAATGCAATATCATTAACTCCTTAAAGAAAATTGACAACAGTATCTATCTTTTAGGCGGTGCTGATTTAGACGATATGGAAAATACACTGGAAGAATATAAGGCATACAACCCAGCGATTGAATCTGTACTTATCCCAGATACCAAGCATCTGCCTCAGTTAGAAGCACCTGCTGCATTCTACGAAATGTGTGAAACATTTTTAGAGTTGGAGTAGTTTTCGGATGTTTCACGTGAAACATTGACTACACTATTGTTACTTTTGGAGGTACACCTATGCTTCGTATCGGCTGCCACTTATCATCTTCCAAAGGCTACTGCGCCATGGCAAAAGATGCCTTGAAGATACATGCAAATACATTTCAATATTTTTCCCGCAATCCCAGAGGCGGCAATGCAAAGGCTTTAGACCAGGAAGACATCTCACGCTTTCTGATCCAGGCAGAGGCCAATGACATCCACCCGTTTTTAGCCCATGCGCCTTATACCTTAAATGGATGTTCCGCCGATCCGGCTCTTCGGAACTTTGCCAAACGTACCATGACTGATGATCTGGCCCGCTTAGAATCCACTCCTGGAAATCTCTATAACTTTCATCCTGGAAGTCATGTAAAGCAAGGTACCGATGTAGGAATTTCTTACATTGCAGAGATGTTAAACGAAATCTTAAAACCCGATCAGACTACTACTGTTCTCCTTGAAACTATGTCCGGAAAGGGAAGCGAAGTAGGAAGAACCTTTGAAGAACTAAAAGCCATCATTGATAAAGTAGAATTAAATAAGCATCTGGGAGTATGTTTAGATACCTGCCACGTATGGGATGCAGGTTATGATATTGCAGATCACTTAGAGGATGTGATCTCAGAATTTGACCGGATCATCGGTCTTGACCGTTTAAAGGCCATTCACTTAAATGACAGCTTAAATCCTCTTGGTGCTCATAAGGATCGTCATGCCAGATTAGGTGAAGGCCATATTGGCTTTCCCGCTTTAAAGCGTATCATCAACCATCCGGCTCTGGCTCATCTTCCCTTCTATCTGGAAACACCCAATGATCTGACAGGATATGCAAAAGAAATCGAAATGATGCGAGAAGCCTGGAAATATTGATCTTTTATAGTTACTAAAGCGGTGTCCAAGGTGTCCAACATCACGGCACCGCTTATCTGTTATCTTGCATTTTGTGGTGACGTCACCGTCAGGCAATAGATCCGTTTACTTTATATGGAATCATGACCCGTTTTCCCCGGATCCGTTCATTTTCCTCTGTATTAAAAGCTTCCAAAAGCAGCTTTGCGGCTTCTTTTCCCTGTTTTTCAGCGTCTCTCTCTACAAAGATCATCTCATCTCCCAGAACTTTTGCTGCATTTTCAGCATCCATTCCCATAAAAATAACCTTTTCTGTCCCCTGCTTTTTACGTTTAAAAAGCTCTCTGATACACAGGCAAGCTGCCACATCGCTTAAAGCAAAAAATGCATCCGGAAGCTTTTTCTCCTGAAATACCCGGCTTACGTCTTCTGCTTTCCACAGCATCAATTCCTCTATTACAGGAATTTCATTATCTTCCAACGCCTGCAAGCAGCCTCTGTACCGTTCTTCTGTGGCAGCGTCCTTTTCACTCTGTCCCACTGCAATACAGATCTTTTTGCAGCCCTTTTCGACCAACCGACAGGTACCTTCATAAGCGCCCCGGAATTCATCAGCAAATACACCGTCCATTCCCGCGTTTTTTACATCTTTTTCTGTCAGCACTACTGCTGTTCCCTGGGCTTCCAGTTCCAGCAGCGTGCCTCTTAATTCTTTATTTTCACTGCACACAGACACTAAAATCAGTCCTTTCATGCGCTGATTTTTCACTTCTTCCAGCCATTTTTTCTCTGTTTTCAGATCATTTTCACTGTCCATAAAAACAAGGCTGTATCCGTTTTTTGCCGTTTCTTTTGAGATACCTTCCAGTATTTTACCATACTGTTTTTCTCCCACATTGGGGATGATAACGCCAATATTGAAACTGTCTTTACTGCTCAGGCTTCTGGCGATCATGTTTGGAGTGTAATTATACTCCTTAATGATCTCCATTACTTTCTTTCGGGTATCCTCTTTTACATATCCGGAATCGTTTAAAACTCTGGATATAGTAGCACAGGAAACTCCCGCAAGCTTTGCCATTTCTTTGATATTCATATATAAAATTCTGCCTTTTCCATGATGTATTATTTTGTTATTATCTGTTTATTCTGAACTATAGCACGTAATTATCTGTTAATTGTATATTCCCAGCCCACATGTAACCGGTTTCACAATCATTTTGCTCCCAGTGGTTCTTTTCCAGGAAGTCCTGCTTTTCTGGGATACTTTGCTGAAATCGGTTTCATTTTCTTGATTTTGATCAGACTTCTGGATCCTTCGCCTCCCGGAAGTTCAAATCCGGTAACATTTTCGATCTCTCCGCCTAAAATTGCCACTGCTTTTTTCGCCTGAGTCAGTTCTTCTTCAATTTCCCCTGACTTATAAGGAATAAAATATCCCCCCATCTTTACAAATGGCATACAATATTCGGATAAAGAGGATAGATTTGCCACTGCACGGGATACACACAGGTCAAATT
>CAVDQU010000142.1:0-6898 GCA_963611035.1 Agathobaculum sp. | reverse complement strand
GCAGCAAAAGAGATGTATACAGACCACAGCGCTAAGATGGAATATCTTACTGGTCTGAAGGATTATCTGATCGATAAGGCTTCAGAACTGGAAGGTGTTACCGTGAATAGCTTAAAGGGGACAGAAGGTGCGCCTCAAATCGTAAGCCTGAGCTTTGCAGGAGTGAGAAGCGAGGTTCTTCTTCATGCGTTGGAAGAGAAAGGAATCTATGTTTCTTCCGGTTCAGCATGTTCCTCCAATCATCCGGCTATCAGTGGTACTTTAAAGGCTGTGGGCGTGAAGAAGGAATTACTGGATTCTACCTTGAGATTCAGTTTTGGAATGTTTAATAAGAGAGAAGAGATCGACTATGCGGTGGATGTTTTGAAGGAGCTTCTGCCGGTGCTTAGGAGATTTACTATCAAGTAGCAGACCGCCTGCGATAGCAGGCAGTGGAGTGCGTTAAGTATAAAAGACAAAAGAAAGGAAGTATTATGCAGTACCAGTCATTTTTGATCAAGTATGCAGAGATCGGCACAAAGGGCAAAAACAGATACATGTTTGAAGATGCCCTGATTCGTCAGATCCGTTATGCCTTAAGCTCTGTAGACGGTGAGTTTGATGTTACAAAGGAATCCGGCCGTATTTATGTAAAGGCTTTAGGAGAGTATGATTATGATGATACCATTGAAGCGTTAAAGCGGGTATTTGGTATCGCTGATATCTGCCCAATGGTGCAGATCGATGATAAGGATTATGAGAATCTGAAGAAGCATGTAGTGGAATACATGGATCAGGTTTACCCAGACAAGAATATTACCTTTAAGGTGGATGCCAGAAGAGGAGACAAGCAGTATCCGGTAAGTTCTGAACAGATCAACCGTGATATGGGTGAGGCGATTTTAGATGCGTTCCCACAGATGAAGGTGGACGTACATCATCCGGATGTTCTTCTTCGTGTGGAGATCCGTCAGAAAGTGAACCTGTTCTCTCTGATGATCCCAGGACCAGGTGGTATGCCTATTGGTACTAATGGTCAGGCAATGCTGCTGCTTTCCGGCGGTATTGACAGCCCGGTTGCAGGTTATATGATCGCAAAGCGTGGTGTTAAGATCGACGCTGTTTATTTCCATGCGCCGCCATATACCAGTGAGAGAGCAAAGCAGAAGGTTGTTGACCTGGCAAATCTGGTAGCACGTTATTCTGGCCCGATCAATCTCCATGTGGTTAATTTTACGGATATCCAGCTTTATATTTATGAGCAGTGCCCACATGAGGAACTGACTATCATCATGCGCCGTTATATGATGCGTATTGCACAGGCGATTGCTGAGAAGACTGGTTCGATTGCACTGATCACAGGCGAGAGTATTGGACAGGTGGCTTCCCAGACGTTACAGTCACTGGCTTCTACCAATGAAGTGTGCACGATGCCTGTTTTCCGTCCGGTTATTGGTTTTGATAAGCAGGAGATCGTGGATGTTTCTGAGAAGATCGGTACTTATGAGACTTCTATCCAGCCGTATGAGGACTGCTGCACGATCTTCGTGGCAAAGCATCCGGTTACAAAGCCAAATCTGAAGGTGATCAGGAATTCTGAGAGGCATCTGGAAGAGAAGATTGATGAGATGGTGAAGACTGCGTTAGATACTGTGGAAGTTATTAAATGCAACGGAGAAGTATAAAAAAGAGAGCCGCGTCCCCGCGGCTCCCTTCTAACTTCAACATTAAACTCAGTCGATGATATATGGAGAAAGTGTAGAAAGAATGCTGTCTACGTCATTCTCTGCATGGATGTTTAAATCGATCGGCTTGGACAGATCCAGGCTGAAGATACCCATAATGGATTTTGCGTCGATGACATATCTGCCGGAAACCAGATCAAAATCAACATCGAACTTAGCTAAATCATTTACGAAAGATTTAACCTTATCAATGGAATTTAATGAAATTCTAACTGTTTTCATAGGAAGCCCCTCCTTGTGTGTTATGTAGATCATTTTTGCAGATAAAACTGCTTATCTTTAATACTAAAGGTCAGTGGTATAAAAGTCAATAGTGAGATTGTATGAAAAATCAGGAAGAATTTGGAAATGTTATAATTGATAAATTTGGAAATTTTTGGAAGATACAGGAGGTCATATTATGCCGAAAGCAGCCCTTCATAATCTGGGGTGCAAAGTAAATGCTTATGAGACGGAAGCCATGGAGCAGCAGCTTAAGGAAAGAGGTTATGAGATCGTTCCTTTTGATGAGAAGGCGGATGTTTATATTATAAATACATGTTCTGTTACCAATATTGCGGACCGCAAATCAAGGCAGATGCTTCACCGGGCAAAGAAGCTGAACCCGGATTCTGTGGTGGTGGCAGCAGGCTGTTATGTGCAGGTGGCATCGGAAGAGTTAAAGAAGGATGCCAGCGTGGATATTGTGATCGGAAATAACAAGAAGGCGGAACTGGCAGATATTCTGGATGAATATTTAGGCAATGTTCGTGAGGACGATGAGGCAGAGGTATTTGTCGCGGACCTTTCTCATGGCAGTGATTATGAGGCTCTTCATCTGGAGCAGCCTTCTGACCATACAAGGGCTTTTATCAAGGTCCAGGACGGCTGTAATCAGTTCTGTAGCTACTGTATTATCCCTTATGCCAGGGGCAGAGTGCGCAGCAGAAGCCGTGAGGATGTGGTAAAGGAGATCACAGGACTGGTGGATCAGGGATATAAGGAGGCTGTTCTTACAGGGATCCATTTAAGTTCTTATGGAATTGAGCATATGGAAGGAAATCCTGTAAGCCAGGGCGACTGGAACCACAGGGAATTGCTGGCTTTGATCCGGGAGGTTCATGAGATTAAGGGGTTGGAACGCATCAGACTTGGATCATTGGAGCCACGTATTATTACGGAGGAGTTTGCAAAGAGTCTGGCAGAACTTCCAAAGTTTTGTCCTCATTTCCACCTGTCTTTACAGAGTGGCTGCGACAGTGTTTTGAAGCGGATGAACCGTCATTATACCACAGAAGATTATCTGAGGCGTTGTGAGATCCTACGCAAGTATTTTAAGCGTCCGGCTATTACCACGGATGTGATCGTAGGCTTCCCGGGAGAGACAAAGGAAGAGTTTGATATTACAGAAAAGTATCTGGAAAAAGTGCATTTTTATGAGATGCATGTGTTTAAATATTCCAGAAGAGCGGGCACAAAGGCAGCTGCTATGCCAGATCAGATCCAGGAGCAGGAAAAGGGAGTCCGCTCTGACAGACTTCTTGACCTGGAGAAGAGGATGTCTGAAGAATTTAGAAAAGGATTTTTAGATGAGAAGGTTTCTGTTCTTTTTGAGGAAATGATCACAGTGGATGGAAAAGAGTATCTGGTGGGACATACGCCGGAGTATGTAAAGGCTGCTCTTCCAAAGGAAGAATGTGAAAAGATGCATGCTGCTTCTGGGGTTATTTTAGAGGCACAGGCAAAAGAATTTTTGACTTCAGATATACTTCTGTTAAAAAATACTATTGCCGAATAGAAAAATATAGAGTAGAATATATAGGAATACGTAAAGGACGTGATGATATGGGCAATATAAAAGAGACACAGTATTTTCAGGCTGTTCAGGACAAAAAGGTAGAAGTAAGCGATGTACTGGAGCAGGTGTATATTGCCTTGACCGAGAAAGGATATAACCCTGTAAATCAGATCGTAGGTTATATTATGTCTGGGGATCCTACCTATATTACCAGCCACAAGGGAGCCAGAAGCCTTATTATGAAGGTGGAGAGAGACGAGATCCTGGAAGAACTGATGGCGGTATATATTGATGCCCGCTTAAAATAGGGCAGTCAGGAAAATAGGGAAAGAAAGCAGCGAGCTTTCTGGTTGAACGTCCATTGAGGTCTTCGAAAGGAGACCTTCATGGGCGTTTTATTCTTAATGTATGTGCAAACGCATTTTTGTGTTTGCTGATATTTTTGTGCGCGGAGGAATTGAATATGAGGATCATGGGGCTTGATTACGGCTCAAAGACGGTAGGGGTAGCAGTGTGCGATCCTTTGGGGATCACTGCACAGGCAGTAGAGACCATTACCAGAAAGGACGAGAATAAGCTGCGTCAGACTCTTGCCAGGATCGAAGCGCTGGCAAAGGAATATGGGGTAGAAAAGTTCGTTCTTGGTTATCCTAAAAATATGAATAATACAGTGGGAGACCGCGCGCAGAAGTCAGAGGAACTGAAAGCGGCTCTGGAGCGCAGAACAGGACTTTCTGTTGAGTTGTGGGATGAACGTCTTACAACGGTAGCGGCAGAGCGTGTCCTTATGGAAAGCGGTGTCCGCCGTGAGCACAGAAAAGAATCCGTAGACCAGATCGCAGCGGCAATGATCCTACAGGGATATTTAGATCATCTGTCCATGATAAAGAAAGAGGATGGAGAAATCAATGAATAAGCCAATGAATGAAAAAAAAGACTGTATTACTATGATGACAGATTCAGGGGAATCTGTTGATTTTTACGTATTGGAAGAGACAAGGATCCATGGAAAAGACTATCTTCTGGTGACAGACGCACCAGAAGGTGAAGATGGAGAATGTTATATTTTAAAGGATGTATCCGGCGAAAATGACAGTGAAGCTTTGTTCGAGTTCGTAGAAGATGATAAGGAACTGGACGGAGTTATGGGTATTTTTGAAGCGTTATTAGAGGATGCAGACGTGGAGTTAGAGAAATAAATGCAATGGATCAGTGGGCACTGAATAGTTGCAAATAAAATTAGGAGGAATCAGTTTGAGTTTAGAAGAGAACGTGAATGAAAATGTAAAACCTGAGATCAGTGCAGAAAAAAGAGAAGAAAATGGTTCTGGTGAGAATCGTGAAGAAGGTGCAAAACCAGCCAGAAGACCACAGTACAGAAGACCGAGACGTGCACCAAGGGCATCAAAGGCTGTAAAGGCAGAGGAAAAAGAAGGAACAGAAAGTGTTGAGGCAGCAGAGCAAAAGACAGAGGAAAGACGTAAGGCGGCTCCTGCAAGAAGACAGCAGGGACAAAGAAGATCCCTTCCGGCTGTAAAAGATGCAGGTGAGAGAAAAGCACCTGTAAGAAAGCCTTCCAGAAACACTCAGAAAGAAGCAAAGAGCAAGTTAAAGATCATACCATTAGGCGGTCTGGAGCAGATCGGTATGAACATTACCGCATTTGAGTATGAAGATTCTATTATCGTTGTAGACTGCGGTCTGGCATTCCCGGGAGATGACATGTTAGGTATCGATCTGGTGATTCCGGATGTGTCTTATTTAAAGCAGAATATTGATAAGGTAAAAGGTTTCGTGATCACTCATGGACATGAGGATCACATTGGCGCACTGCCTTATATTTTACAGCAGGTAAATGTACCTGTTTACGGCACAAAGCTGACCATTGCCTTAATTGAGCATAAATTAAAGGAACACAACCTGTTAAAGAACACCAAGCGCAAGGTGATGAAGCATGGACAGTCTGTGAATTTAGGATGTTTCCGTGTAGAATTTATCAAGACGAACCACAGTATCCAGGATGCTTCTGCACTGGCTATCTTCTCACCGGTAGGTATCGTTCTTCACACAGGCGACTTTAAGATCGATTATACACCTGTTTTTGGTGATCCAATTGATTTACAGCGTTTTGCAGAACTGGGTAAAAAGGGTGTTCTTGCTATGTTGGCAGACAGTACCAATGCTACCAGACCTGGATTTACCATGTCTGAGCGCAGTGTAGGAAAGACTTTTGATACCATTTTTGCAGAGCATACAAACAAACGTATTATTGTTGCTACTTTCGCTTCTAACGTAGACCGTGTGCAGCAGGTGGTAAATACTGCTTATAAATATGGCCGCAAGGTAGTGGTAGAAGGCCGCAGTATGGTAACGATTATCGATATTGCCAGTGAATTAGGATATATTAATATTCCGGAAGGTACTCTTGTTGACATTGACCAGTTGAAGAATTATCCGCCGGAGTCTACCGTACTGATTACAACCGGAAGTCAGGGTGAATCTATGGCTGCTTTGTCCCGTATGGCAGCAAACATCCACAAGAAGGTATCGATCGTGCCTGGGGATGTAGTTGTGTTAAGCTCTACTCCGATCCCTGGAAATGAAAAGGCAGTGGCAAATGTGATCAATGAGCTTTCTGCAAAGGGAGCAAAGGTGATCTGCCAGGATACCCATGTTTCCGGACATGCGTGCCAGGAAGATTTAAAACTGATCTATTCCCTGGTACATCCGAAATTTGCAATCCCGGTACATGGTGAGTTCCGCCACAGAATGGCACAGAAGGAACTGGCTGAGTACATGGGCGTTCCAAAGGAAAATGCGCTGTTAGTTAATTCTGGCGATGTGGTATCCCTGGATGAGGACAGCTGTCAGGTAACAGACCATGTAGCCTGTGGTGCCATTCTGGTTGACGGACTTGGTGTTGGCGATGTAGGAAATATCGTCTTAAGAGACAGACAGAATCTGGCACAGAACGGTATCATCGTAGTGGTTCTTACACTGGAGAAACATTCCAACCAGCTGCTTTCCGGCCCGGATATCGTATCCAGAGGTTTTGTGTATGTAAGAGAGTCGGAAGATCTGTTAGAGGAAGCCCATAATGTGGTTTCTGATGCAGTAGCAGACTGCCTGGACCGCCATGTAAGCGACTGGGGCAAGATTAAGAATATTATTAAAGACAGTTTAAGCGACTTTTTATGGAAGCGCATGAAGAGAAATCCAATGATATTGCCTATAATTATGGAAGTGTAGGATGTAATACCAGGGTCAAAAGGTCAAAAATTCGACGCAAGCTTGCTTGCAAGCGGATTTTCGACCTTGGGACCCGCAAAAACATGAGTAAGTAGCCATTTTTTGAAGAAAAATGAGCGGATTACGAATGTTTTTAGGATTGCGAGAG
>CAVDQU010000141.1:0-6927 GCA_963611035.1 Agathobaculum sp. | reverse complement strand
GTAGATTTCTATATTTTTGCTCAGGGATATGCACTGGACAACGAGCAGGGCGACACCACTGAAAAGCTTACTGATGATGATATCAAAGACATCAACAGCAAACTGGACGAAGTACTGGAAAAGGAAGAGCTGAAGGCTCATCAGCAGGAAATTACAGAAGAGCTGAAGCCGTTCTTGCAGGAACTTGGCGACCTGCAGGATATAGAAAAGGGACAGGAATACCTTGACGAAGTTCTAAACGAATATAACAGTACGGTTAATAAGGGATATCAGGATATTCTGGGTATCAAAGAGAATCCGGAGCTTAAGAAAGCGCAGGAAGATTATGATAAGGAGATAGCTGCGGCCGAAAAGGAACTGGGAGATACCAGAAAATATCTGTCCGGAAAAAAGAAATTACCGTACAATACATTATGGAGACATAATGACCAGTATATTGATCAAAACGGGAAGTTCAGTGCTGCATTTGACGCTTCAGTAAAATATTGTGAAGCTATTAAGGAATCTGACTCCAAGAAGTTCGATGAAGGATTAAAAAAAGGATTAACAGATTACGATAAAAAAACAGTCAAAGCCAAGCATTCATTTACATCTGCATTAAGACAGCAGATGTTTACAGATATTCCGGCTTATAGAAAAGGAGTTCAGGATAGCTTAAAAGCAATTGAAGAAAAACGTAAAACTCTGATAAGTAATCCAAATGATCCTAAGTATCAGGAAAAAGAGGAAGAACTGAAAAATCAGATTGATGCGCTGAAGACAGACTTAGAAGTTCACATTTCTGCCTATAAGAAAGAGAGAAGTGATAATTACACTACACTGATGAAGTCAGTTGAACCATTTCAGAAGGAAATAAATAAATCCTGTGAGAAAGAAAAGACATATCTGATCAATCATTTGAATAGTAATACCACTTTCCTGCATGATCAAAGGGAAGAGTTTAAGAAAGCTTATGAAAAAACCGAGCAGGGGCGTAGAGTTGCAGTAGAAGCAACCAAAGCAGCAGAAAAAGCAGCAGAAAATGCAGCAAAAGCACGTCAGAACCTTAACAACCAGCTGAAAGATATCTGCGAAGCAATGGACAGTGTGAAAAAGCTCAGTGTTTGGGGCAATTCTTCTCAGTACAATGATATGCTCAAGGCCATCAAGGATTATCGTGAAGGCAAGATCAATGCAAACGCAGCATACGATGCCTGCAGAGACTATCTGAAATTAAGTCTTAATGATAACGGTGGTCTGGATCATATGAAATCAAAAGCCGGACAGATCCGCAAGCAGTCCTGTGTACGTATGCTGGAGCTGTTAGAAACTGCACCTGATTTTAAGAAAACGGACAAGGATAAGGACGGATTGGCTCAGGAGAACGAAAAGGCAAAAGAGGTTCATAAGGATAAATTGAATTATGAAACATTAAAGACATCACTGGCAAACAAATCCGATGCAGTTACGGTAAATGTCGGCTCCAAGGATGCAAAAGCATATTCCAACCTGAATGCAAAGATCAGTGAGATTAAGAACGCCAGAAAAGAAGCAGCGAAAAAAGCTCCGGTGAAAGAAATTGCAAATAAGGAGCTAAAGGCTCCGGTGAAAGGCAAGTAAGCCCGACAGGACAGACAGGAGGCGTTTTATGCCAAAACTGAAATACAAATGTGATTGGAGCAAGATCCGGGAAATGGCACGCAGCCGACACCAGAAAGAGCATAAGATCGGCAGTGTAAAGGAAGCGGTAATGCGGGCTGTTGCTCAGGGAAAAATGGAGGATCCGTACCGGAAATATGAGCAGTTAAAAGCAGATTCGATCAAAGAAACGAATCTGCATGCGGCTCACGGTACGAAACTCCAAAAGCTGGGCGGTCACGTTTTAGAATTTGATCTGGCGGGTTCCGGATATAAGCAGTTCCAGTCCCGCCATGCCGGTTTAGACGGTCAGGATCATTATTACCGGGATGAGGTTCTGATCCCTCTTGAGGATATTGACAAAGGAAAGAAATGGGAAGTGCGCTGGTGGAACCGGATGCCGGGATTTTTAAGAAGGATATTTGGAGCCGCCGGTGAATCAGAGATCCAAAAGCAAAATCAGGTAATTGATGAGTTTGAACTGTCCGACCGGCAGAAAAAGTCAGTCAATACCGGATCGGCTGCCCGGGCAAAGGCCGGATCTCAGGCAAAAGCCGGTTCCCAGACAACAGCAGAATCTAAAAAAAATTCCGAAAAAAGGTCAGAAGCCTTGATCCGGCAGAAATTCGGGGTCCGTTCCGGTCTAAAGGGATTAAGTGATAAGAAATACATCTATGTTAAGGACAAAACCGTAGAAAACCCGGATCATACAAAGACCTACCGGCTGCGCTACAGTATGCCGGGATCCCAGAGCACGATCCTTGGATATTGGAAAGGTGCCAGAAATAAAGGCGAGTACAGTATCCAGAACGTCAGCGAATATATGCTCACAGCAGGGAAACAGTATCTGGAAACTATTTTTAAGGAATGGGATAAGGGAAAAAATCCTGTAAAAACAGCAGATCCGTCAGATGCCGTCACGATCATGGTCAAGGGCCACAGTCGTGGGGGCGTATCTGCGGTTCAGGGAGCGATGATGCTGAAATACTGGCTGAAAACCAATTATCCCCGCTATGAGAATCGGGTGAAGTTTAAGCTTTTGCAGATGGATCCGGTAGCCGGTTTTGGCTCTGACCACGGCATTAAGAGAAAGATCAACCTGATGGAGGAAGAACGGCCAGAGCTGCGTCAGGAGATGGCAGAGCGCAGAATGGCACCTCTGGGAAACGCAGGGGACGCAACCGTGGTATACTCTCTTCATACAGATCATCCATTTTTCTTTGCCCCTCAAAGCGTGGATGGGGCCAAAAGGATCATTCTGACTGCTGCAAACCATGGTGTGAATCTGGGAAAGGTGGATGAATCCCAGAAAGCCTATGGAGATACGAAGGCGCATAGAAAGGGATATATGGATCTGTCTACCGGTGAAATGTATCGCAGCTCCGGCCTGCATGAACTGCCGGAGGGGATTTATATTGCAGACGAGAACAACCGCCTGATCAAGGTTCCGAATCTGGAGGTGGGAAGAAGCATCATAGGTGAGGTATTGGAGCATACAAACGGACAGGAAAAACGCCATGAGCGCATCGATGAGGTGATGAAAAACTGGTTTGAGGCCCATGCAAAGGAAAAAAAGGCAGATTCCGTTAAAAAAGAAAAGGAAAAGGTCGTACTGCCTGTGAAAGGGGCAGCGGAGAAAGAAAAGCTCTATGCCCCGGAACATAAAAATACAGAACCGAAAAAGGATGCAGTCCAAAAGAAGGGTATAGAACGTAAATGATCACATGCAGAGATGTTTATAACTTACGCCTGGACGGCGTAGAACTGCTGACAGGAGAAGCCGGGCTGGAACGGGTCGTGTCATGGACCTATCTGGTGCAGACAAGGCCCTACCGGGATCACATGAATCCGGGAAATTTTGCCCTGATCGTGGTGGATTACCTTCGTTTTAACATGGATGAAGTGTATGAAACCATGCTGGAATTAAATGATCTGGGGATATCCGGTCTGGCTGTTTCTGTTGTAGATGACAAAGAGGAAATACCGGAAAAGATGATCAAGAAGGCAGGGGAGCTTTCCCTGTCTCTTTTTCAGATACGCTGGGAAGGGGCTACCTTTGTGGATATTGCCCAGAGTATCGGAGAACTGATCCTGGAGACCAATGTAAACAATAAGCGGACAGGAGATTATCTGTATAACCTGCTGTTTGGCTATGAGGTCAACAAGAAATACATTGAGAAGATCTCCGCCCAGTTCGGCCTTGCCTTTGATCATCCCTACCGCGTAGGTGTGATCGTCATTGACAGGAAATACGGAGTCAATCTGGAACAGGACGAGCATACCTATTGCTACTATATGGACTGCCTGAACCGTGCGGTCATCCATATGAAAAAACGCCCTATGTATATGCGCTTCCTGAACAAATTTGTGCTGCTTTTTGAAGAGACCAGTACCAAGGAGACAGAATCGCAGATCGAAGAGATCTTAAAAGAGCTGGATAACCGCGCTCCCTTTGCCGGAGCCATATGCAGCACCTGTATCCTGGGAGCCGCCTATACGGATCCGGCTGATTTTGGCAAAAGCTATCAGGAGGCCAAAAACCTGATCCCTAAAAAGGACCTGCTTCCCAATCCCACGGGGAAAAAGGTGATCAGTGCCAGTTCCATGGGGATCTACAAGTATCTGTTCAACAGCGGAAATCAGCAGGAGATCATGAATTACTGCAATGAAAAACTGAAACCACTGGAAATGTATGACAATGAAAACGGCTCCTTTCTCATCGATACACTGGTCAATTATTACATGAACGGCTTCAATATCGGGAAGACGGCGCAGATGATGTTTGTCCACCGCAATTCCCTGCAATACCGCTTAAAAAAGATTGAAGAGATCCTTGGAATCCGCCTGGATGACTCCATGGCATACCTGGATCTGGTGAACTGTATTCTGGTAAAAAGGCTGATGTTTTCATGAGGATTGTTTAAAATATACAATCACATTGTGCAATATTGACATTGAAAAAAAGGTTCCAAACGATTATAGTTTCACTATCAGCAATGGCGCTGGAGAAGATCATCTCCGGCGCCTTTTCTGTTATTCAGCAACGGCGCTGGGGATGAAGGTCTCTGGTGCTTTTTTGTTTCTTGAAGAGGAACATGAGGAGAGGAAATCCAAGGAGGATATGATTATGAAAATGAAGAAAACAGCAGTATTGACAATGACAGGAATGATGGCTCTTCTGGCACTGACCGCCTGCGGTTCTAAAAGCAGCAGTTCAGAAACAACAACCGGTGAGGCAGCAGCAACAACGGCAGCAGCCGCAGATGACGGAAAGGTATTAAAGGTTGGTATGGAGTGTGCGTATGCACCATTTAACTGGACACAGGACAGTGAAACCACACCGGACGGCAGCAAGGCTGTTAAGATTTATGATTCTGATTATTACGCATATGGTTATGACGTGGCAGTGGCACAGAAGCTGGCTGACCAGCTGGGAATGGAGCTGGAGGTTCACAAGGTAGAGTGGTCTTCCATTGGTATTTCTCTGGATGCCGGTGACTACGATGCCATTATCGCAGGTATGGGAAAAACCGCTGAGAGAGAAGCTTCCTACGCGTTTACCGATCCTTACTACTACAGAGACAACTGCATCGTAGTAAAGAAGGGCGGTGCTTATGAAAATGTAAAAGGATTATCTGATCTGGCCGGAACCGGATGCAAGGTAACCACACAGCTTGGTACCGGATGGATCCCGCTGTTAGATCAGGTAGAAGGTGCTACCCAGTCCGGAAACTTTGAAACCACTTCCGAGTGCTTTATGGCTATCTCCAACGGTAGCGCAGATGTATGCATCGTAGATCTTCCTACTGCACAGTCTGCAGCACTGACCAATGATGACCTGACCATTATCCAGTTGGCAGAGGATGATACCTTTACCGGTGATGATGAGATGGTCAATGTTTGTATCGCAACCAGAAAGAATGATACAGAGTTAAGAGATAAGATCCAGGGCGCAATGGACGAGCTTGGATGGAATGACAAGGCTGAGATGGATAAGCTGATGTCTCAGGTACTGACACAGCAGCCGGCAGCAAACTAATAAAGACAGTTAGAAGTGAGGTGACACTATGATATTTGAAAATCCGGGCAATTCACTGGAATGGATGGTATTTCTGGCACAGAAGTATTCAAGCATGTTCATCAAGGGCACCTGGCTTACACTGTATATCGCAGTTATCGGAACATTGTTTGGATTTGTACTTGGATATATCGTGGGTATCATTGATGACATTAAGATCAGTGATGGTGACCATATTTTAAAGAAGCTTCTGCTTCGCCTGATCAAGATCATTTTTACGGTCTATGTAGAAGTATTCCGAGATACTCCGATGATCGTTCAGGCCATGATCGTATATTTTGGTATCCGTCAGATGGGCTTTTCAGATCTGACACCTGTAGTTGCAGGTATTATTGTAACGGTGCTGAACACCGGCGCATACATGGGCGAAACCGTCCGCGCCGGTATCAGCTCCATCGAATTAGGCCAGCGGGAAGGCGCATGGGCCATGGGTATGTCTCCCTTTAAGACCATGATGTATATCGTACTTCCTCAGGCATTTAAAAATATCATCCCTGAAATGGCCAATACCTTTTTAAGCAACCTGAAGATGACCTCCGTCCTGAATGTAATTGCTGTACAGGAGCTGTTCATGGCAGCAAAGACGGTAGGCGGAAACTATTACAAGTATTTTGAAGCTTACCTTGTGATCGCTGCGATCTACTTTGTACTCTGCTTCGTATTTGATAAGCTCTTTAAGCTGATCGAAAAGAGGATGAAAGGCAAATCAGACTATGTACTTGCAGTAGAATACATGGATAACCCATAAGGAGGAAAAAGTTATGAGTGATACCGTAATTTCCATTCGTGACCTGAGCAAATCCTTTGGCGATCACGAAGTTTTAAAGAAAATCGATATTGATGTAAATGCAGGAGAGATCATCTGTATCGTCGGCTCCTCCGGTTCCGGAAAGTCCACATTGCTTCGCTGCATTAATAAGCTGGAAAAGCAGACTGCCGGAAAGATCCTTTACCATGATAAAGAGGTGCGGGATGTGCAAAAGGATATCAATGAATACCGCTCCCGTGTAGGAATGGTATTCCAGTCCTTTAACCTGTTCAACAATATGACAGTTCTGGAAAATTGTATGCTGTGTACCAGAAAGGTACTGCATTTGCCAAAGGAAGAGGCATTTAAGAGAGCCATTGAGCATTTAAAGGACGTAGGAATGGCGCCTTATATCAATGCAAAACCGGCTCAGCTGTCCGGCGGACAGAAACAGAGAGTTGCCATTGCCAGATCTCTCTGTATG
>CAVDQU010000140.1:0-6956 GCA_963611035.1 Agathobaculum sp. | reverse complement strand
AGCAGGCCGAGACCGCCCTTTACTTTCTTGTTCATTGCTGTATTTCCTTCTTTCTAAAATAGTGCAATACTGCATTGCATAGATAGACAGCATTTTAACACAAGGGCATAGGGCTTGCAAGGGCGTCATCTTCTTCCGTTCTCTGCTTATAAGCCGATCAGTGGCAACTCTATATTTGGGGACAATGTCTTCGGCCCGAAATCCGCAAAAAGAAAACAGTCTGGAAAATTGACGTAATCATATCAATTTTCCAGACTGTTTTTTTGGTGGTAAAAAATGCGATTTTGGGCTGCACTGAAATTTACAGCTCTTTTTGCTCTTTATTTTCAATGCTTCTTAAATGGAGATAGACGGTATTTTTGGAAATCCCAAGAGCAGCCGCTAACTTAGGAACTGAATTTTTCATATAGAAAAATCCCTTTTCATGCAATATACGGATCAGCTCTTTATTCTTATTAACAGCAGCAATATTGTTATTGGACATTACCTGATTGCGTGCGTTGTTGATAGAGACCGTGAATGCATCTGTCATGTCATTGGCAAAATTTTCCTGTTCTGTGTGAACGTCTTTTGGTCCTGTAATAGATTCCAATACTTCTGACAGTGGAGAATCCAGATACAAATTGATGCAGAGAACACCGATCACCCGGTTTTTTTGTCCTAAAATGGGGATCGTAGAGGATTTCAGGGATTCTCCTAGGGAATTGATCGCTGTATATGAGGTAAAATCTTTGCCAGAGGAAATTCCCTGGTCTTTGATCCTTTTTAGCATATTAAGTGCCAGGTCAGTTAAAGGTGCTCCCACTGTCCGGCCGGAGTGATATCCATTCATGATCTTGACAACAGAATGATCATAATCCTCTAAGCTGTGGAGACTGATTTCGTAAATAGAACCAAGATACATGGAAAGCCCCTCGATCATTGAGGCATAGGAGTCAAGGATTTGACGATCTATTTTTGTGAGATTCATATACTCCTCCTAAGTGTATTTACTATCAGTATTTTATCATTGGGACAATGAATTTTCAATGAAATAACAGGTCGATTTTGAGTGAATTATTTCATATTGACATTACAAAAGTTTAGTCTATATAGTAATAGCATAAAACGTAAGGAGGACAACAGATGCGTTATCCAGAGCCTGAGATTGTAAAAAACGATGGTTTGCTGCGGCTAAAATGGGAGGAAGAAAAAGAACGTGTCTACTGCCCGGAACTGCTTTGCTTTGGCACTGCTGATATGGATTATCGAAGCCCGGAGCCAATCCTTGCAGCATTAAGATCTGTTTTGGAACGCGGACATTTGGGATATCCAAAGATATCGGATGCTTATTATGAGGCAATACATGACTGGCTTTTTAGTATTGCTGGATGGAATGTAGATACGCGATGCTGTGTGCTGCAAAATTCAGGTGTTTATGTACTGGCCTGGGGAGCGCTGCAGCTTCTGACAAAGCCAGGCGACGCAGTGGTGATCCTTACACCTGTACATTCTGTCTTTAAAGAATTGCTGACTCTGAATAACCGAAAAACCATAGAATGCCCGCTGCTGCTGAAAAATGGGTTTTATGAGGTTGATCTTTCATTTTTGGAAGGCTGTCTGGCAAGCGGCGCAAAGGCGCTGTGGCTGTGTAATCCCCATAATCCGGTGGGACGGGCCTGGACCAGGGAGGAATTAACAAAGATCGCGGATCTTTGCCTGCGCTATCAGGTGAATATAATGTCCGATGATGTTTATTGCGGACTGACATATGCCGGTAAACAGTATACCCCCATCGCATCTCTTTCACAGGAGATCTCTTATCGCACGATCACCCTTTATTCTACAAGCAAGATCTACAATACGACTGCATTGCGCCATGCTTTTCTGGTGTCTGAAAATCCAGAGTTTACAAAGCGGTATAGTGAACTTTTGACGTCAATGGGAGTAAGTTATGGTCAGAATTTAATGGGGCTGAAAGCAACCATCGCAGCTTTCAGGGAATGTGAGCCATGGCGTATACGGTTGATGGAACAGATTGCCGGGAACCATCGTTTTTTGAGGGAAGCTTTTGAAAAAAATGTACCAGAATGTAAAGTGATACAGGCGGAAGCAACTTATTTTGCATGGATCGATCTGCGGGCCTTAAATATACGGCCGCCCCAGCTGACGTATCTGCTGGAACAGGAGGCACAGATCGTAGTGGAAAATGGATTCCGTCTGGGAAAAGGAGGAAATGGTTTTATACGTTTTAACCTAGCAGCTTCACAGGAAGATCTTGAAGAAGGCGCGAAACGGCTGATCGCATTTTGTAAGCAGCATTGTAAACATTAAAAATCATAGTTTTCGTTTACTGACGGAAACAGAGAGGAGAAAATATACTATGAATTACAATTTTGACAAAACACCAGACCATAAGACGAACGCATCTTACCGGTGGGGAATGCCGGATATGCCAGCTGATGTAATTGGCATGGGAACAGCAGATCTGGATTATTACTGTGCTCCCTGCATCCGTGAAGCGTTGGTGCCTATTGCGGAAGATAACTGCTACAATTACCGGCAACACACAGATGCGTATTACGATGCAGTAACAGGCTGGTATAAACGCAATTACGGCCTGACAGTTGAAAGAGAATGGCTGAGCAATGTTCCAAGTACCGTCGGGGCAATAAGGATGGCACTGGGAGTTTTTGCAAAACCTGGAGATGCAGTGATCGCTCAGACACCGTTATTTGCGCCAGTTAAAAATGCAGTGATCGGAGCAGATCTGCAGCTGATCGAAAATCCACTGAAACCTGTAGATGGCCATTATGAAATAGATTTTGAGGATTTTGAGGAAAAGATACGAAAATATCATCCGGCTATTTTTCTGCTGATAAACCCGCACAATCCTACAGGACGTGTATTTACACAGGAAGAATTAAAGCGATTAGTGGATATCTGCTATGAAAATGATGTACGCATTATCTCTGACGAGGTACATTGCCTGGTCCTTTATGAAGGAAATAAACATATCCCGATCCTGGCAGTCAGCAAAAAAGCACAAAAGATCAGTGTTCAGATCGTAAGCCTCAGTAAAGGCTTTAATATTATGAGTTTGCCTCATGCTATTATCACGATAGCTGAACCGAAAATGCGTGAAGCATGGATGCGTCAGATCCAGGCATATTCATTTGGCTATGCAGTAAACAGTTTTGCTATAGCAGCTGTTACCGCTATTTTAAGTGGAAAAGCAGATGAGTGGCTCAGGGAATTGACTGCATATCTGCATAAAAACCTGGAAGAAACACTGGAGTTTATCCGTAAATATCAGCTGCCGCTGGTTCCTTATGTACCTGAGGGAAGTTTCTTATTATGGCTGGATTGCAGACAGGCTGGGATCGGAACAGAGCACTTAGACCAGTTTTTCATGGAAAAGGCACATATCCATCTGGACGATGGAAAGGAAAATTTTGGGGCTGAGGGTGAAGGCTTTATCCGGATCAACTTTGCAGTGACTAATAAGGTGTTAAAAGAAGCGTTGGAACGTATCAGGGCTGCATTAACAGAGAACAAATAACCAATAGATAAGCAGATGTTTCTTAAAATGTGTTGAAAGGGCGATGTAAGATGAGTGAAAAAGGTTCTAAGGGGTTAAGAGCAATGACGACCAGCTGTGCACTGGCAGGTTTCCTGATGCCGATTTTAGTAATGATCGTGCTGATCGTTCTTGGGGCAGAAATGACGATCGCTTCATTAGCAGCATTATTTGTAATGATCGGTTTTTGTATGTTTATGGGGTACAAGTGGGAATGCCTGGATGCTGCAATGGCAGATGGAGTACGCCAGGTTGCTACAGCTGCCATGATCATGCTGTTAGTTGGCTGTATGGTGGCTGCATGGATATCCAGTGGCACGATCCCGACACTTCTTTATTATGGCATGAAGGTCATTACACCAAAGCTGTTTTTACCGATCTGCTTTCTTGTTCCGGCATTTATGGCGATATGCACAGGAACCAGCTGGGGTTCCATCAGTACCATCGGTGTAGTCCTGTGTGGCATGGCAGCAGGACTGGGGATCCCGGTAGGTATGGCAGCTGGCGCTGTTATTTCCGGCGCATTCTTTGGTGATAAAACAAGCCCTTTATCAGATACGACTCTGTTGACAGCTTCTGCCTGCGAAGTTCCGCTGTTTAAGCATATTACTTCCATGTGGTACACAACACTTCCCGGAACACTTATCTGCCTGGTGATTTATACAATACTGGGACTTAAGGCTTCCGGCAACATTGATGTAGCTGCAGTAAATGAACTTTCTAATGGATTAACAGCCAATTTCCATATCAGCTTATTACATATCATTCCGGTTGCTCTGGTATTGATCTTATCTGTCAGACAGGCACCTACACTGCTTGTATTTGGTACAGGCATTGGCAGTGGCATTATCTGGTCAATGATCTTCCAGGGACGTGGTTTCATGGAAAACCTTAACTACATTATGAATGGTTTTTCTATTGAAAGTGGTTTGGAATCTCTGGATGAACTGTTAAACCGCGGCGGATTTTCTAGTATGCTTTCGTTAGTCGGTATCATGCTGGTACTTGGAATGTTAAGCGGACTGTTTTCAGAGTCCCATGTATTAAATGTGCTGGTAAATAAGCTTTCTAAAAAGCTGAATACTCCTGGTACGATCCTGGCTGGTGTGTGGCTGTCAAGCCTGATCATCTGTGTGATCGGTGGTCAGTATGTTGCTGTTACAATTCCGGCAGTTGCATTTAAAGACGTATGTGATGAAATGGATATTAACCGTGCAGTACTATCCCGTACACTGGGAGATGTAGGAGTAATGGTAGCAGCGCTCATTCCATGGAATGCATGGGTGATCGGCTATGGTGTAGTGCTTGGTGGTATTACTGTAAATGAATTTATACCATATACATTCCTGCCAATGTTATGCCCGATCATTTCCATGATCCATAATTTTGTTGGGATCGGCCTGTTCCACAAAGATGACGAGGTAAAATACCGTCCACTGTGGAGAAGATAAATTCGGTTCGGGTGTCAAAATTGTGTAATCACACAACATTTTGTTGGGTAAAAATGGTATATTTTTTTAATGGTTCCTGACACCTTTTACCTTTGACACCTTTTACCTTTTAGGGCGTCATCTTCTTCCGTTCTCCGCTTTTTCCGACACCACCCTGCAGCATTTTTTGCAGAAAGCGATGCCGTACAGCCGGACATTCCGGCGGCCTTCGTCGTAAAAATACGCCGCATACCGCCGGTCCCGGATCTGCTCTATCGCCTGCCGGCAGGCCGCATCCAGCTCAGCCATGCTCCCGACACTTTTCAGTTCAACGACAATTCCGGTATCAGAATCCTCCGCTTCCACCAGAAGGTCCGCCAGCCCGTCACCGGCTTCCCGGTTTGACAGCACTGCCCACTGACTGTTTCCGATCAGAATGCCGGCAAGAAAGGCGTGATAAAACTTTTCTTTTTCCTTCTGATCCCCCTTCGGATCAAATATACTGATGGTCTTCTGCAGGATTTTCGTGAGATACGCCTCTGCGGCCTCCGCATCGCCGTCGGAAAATGCCGTCCAGAAGGCTTCCAAGCCCTCTGTATCCTTCGCCACGAGCTTTTTAAACCACTCGCGAATCTGCTCCTTAAAGATATCACGCACCTCTTCGTTCGGAATTTTCAGCCGACAGACGCCTTCCCGGGATCTCTCTGACTGCGTCAGATACCCGGTCGTGAACAATACACTCCAGAGATTTTCGATATTGCTGTCGATTTCATCATATGTAAGCTCCAGATGTACATTTTTTTCAATGCTCTCCCCGGCAATCAGCGCTTCGATTTCTCTCTGTGTCGTTCTGTCGGCCTTGTCTATGAATCTCCGGACGAGCCCGTTTCCGCTGGTGTTGATCCAGTAGGACTGCGGTTCAGCCTGCGGATCCTCCCGCAGCAGCGCTGCATAGTTGATCACGTCCCAGGGGCAATAGACATCTGCATTGCCGAAACGATAGCCATCGTACCAGCTCCTAACCTCCTGAAGATGTGCCTCCAGCTCATAGCAGCACAGCAGCGTCTTCACTTCTTTCTCCGTGAATCCAAACTGCTCATCGAAGCGCGGATCTGTAATGGAAAATACCGTAAAGTTATTGAGGCCCGTAAAGATGCTCTCCTTTGAAATCCGAAGGCATCCGGTCAGAACCGCCAGCTGCAAATCATCGTTGGTTTTCAATGCCTTCCCGAAGACAGCGCGGATCAGCGAAACCATTTCCCTGTAGAATCCGTTCTGGAACGCCTTATCCAGAGGAACATCATATTCATCGATCAGGATAATGGCTTTTCTTCCGTAATGCTGATGCAGAAGGGACGAAAGCATCTTCAAGCCGTTCTGCACGTCCTCCTGGGTTTCTTCCTCCACAAGAAAACGCCGGAACGAAAGCTTCTCATCCTCCGGGATATGACTGCTTTCCGCCAGAAAACGGAACCGTCTGACCTCTTCCCGCAGCAGGGTCCGCAGCGCCCCATAGGCTTCCGCAAACGAATTCCCTTCGATGCTTTTCAGCGACAAAAAGATCACCGGAAACCTTCCCAGGTACGCTTCGCAAAGCGCTTTGTTGCCGGAAATATACAGGCCGTCAAACAGTGCCGGCTCCGTTCCGATTTCGAAAAAGCAGCGCAGCATACTCATGTTCAGCGTTTTTCCGAAGCGCCGCGGCCTCGTAAAAAGACTGACCTTCCCGCCCGCTGTCAGCAGCTGCTCGATCAACCTCGTCTTATCAATATAGTAATAATCCGCTTCCCGGATTTCCCTGAAGCTTTCGATTCCTATCGGTAGCCTGCGCATCGCTTCCATGGCACTGCCTCCTTCTCGAACGGGCTTGTTCATTATTATTCTATCATGTCGCTAAGCCTTAGCACATATTTCAATCCGGCACTGGTGCACCTTGCTTTCCCGGTCGTAATTGATGCCCACCAGCA
>CAVDQU010000139.1:0-7091 GCA_963611035.1 Agathobaculum sp. | reverse complement strand
GATAAACGCTGAAGGCATCTAAGCGTGAAGCCCCCCTCAAGATGAGATATCCCATACGCAGGTAGTAAGACCCCTTGAAGACGACAAGGTAGATAGGTCAGAGGTGGAAGTGCAGTGATGCATGGAGCTGACTGATACTAATCGGTCGAGGGCTTGACCAAGAAGGTAAGGGAAAACAAAGGTTGTAGGTATTCGGTAGTCAGTCATTTATCAATATGTGGTTTTGAAGGTATGTATCAGAGCTTTCAATATTCCTCGATAGCTCAGTCGGTAGAGCAAACGGCTGTTAACCGTTGGGTCGTAGGTTCGAGTCCTACTCGGGGAGTTTTTTAGAAATAAGCAAGGCCCCATGGTCAAGCGGTTAAGACATCGCCCTTTCACGGCGGTAACAGGGGTCCGAATCCCCTTGGGGTCATTTAATTAAATATGGCGACATAGCCAAGCGGTAAGGCAAAGGTCTGCAACACCTCTATCACCGGTTCGATTCCGGTTGTCGCCTCTTTTAAGAATCACAGGAATGTGGTTCTTTTTTTCTGCTAAAAATAGACTCTTTCCATATCACAGTCTATATGGTACTATGTATAGGTAAAAAAATTGACAGGATAAAGACATGAATTATATTGTATTTGATCTGGAGTGGAACCAGAGCGCGGAGGGGAAAGAATGCTCCGTGGAGCACATGCCCTTTGAGATCATTGAAATCGGTGCTGTAAAGCTGAACGGGCAGATGAAGCAGGTAAGCGAATTTCATCGTCTGGTACGGCCGGAAGCTTATAAAGAAATGCATTTTAAAATATCAGAAGTGACCCATATGGATATGGAGGAGCTTTCTAAAAAGGGACAGCCATTTCCGGTAGTGATGCAGGATTTCCTGAACTGGTGTGGGGAAAATGAGTATATTTTCTGTACCTGGGGCTCCATGGATCTGACGGAACTGCAGCGAAATATGACCTATCATGGAATGGAGATACCATTTCCAAAGCCATTATTATATTATGATGTACAAAAGCTGTATTCCCTGGAGTATTCAGACGGGAAGAGCCGTATTTCCTTAGATCACGCTGTAGAACAGCTTGAACTGAACCAGGAGCGTCCATTTCACCGGGCTTTAGATGATGCGGTGTATACAGGCCGGACGCTGCGTCATATCCATATGGAAGAATATGGAAAATACATTTCTGTTGATTATTACCGGCTTCCTGAACCGGGAAGCAGCTATCAGCTGAAGTTCCCGGAGTATTCCAAGTATGTTTCCGGGGAATTTAACTGTAAGGAAGAGATCCTTAAGGATAAAGAGATCGCAGATATCATATGCGTGAAATGTTCCAGGATGCTGCGGAAAAAGCTACGCTGGTTTTCCTATGGACAGCGGTTTTATTTCGCTCTTGGCATCTGTCCGGAGCATGGTTATATGAAGGGCAAGATCCGGGTAAAGAAGTCTGAGCGGGATCTGTATTACGCAGTAAAGACCATTAAAGCAGTGGGAGAAGAAGCACTGCCTATGTTAGTCCAGAAAAGAGAAGATAATAAAAAGAAAAAGAAGAATCCGTCGAAGCAGTAGGAACGACGGATCCTTCTTTTTTAATTTTGCTCTTCACGCATGCGGTAGCCAACGCCGATCTCTGTGAATATGTACTGAGGCTCTGCCGGGTTTTTTTCCAGTTTCCGGCGGATGTGAGCCATATTTACACGCAGAATCTGATTATCACTGTCTGCATAAGGTCCCCAGATCTTTGTGATAATGGACTCGTAGGTCATAACACGGCCGGCATTCTGGGCGAGGAGACATACCAGTTTGTATTCGATCTGGGTCAGGTGGATCTCCTGGTCTTTTACCTTTACCAGACGGCGTTCAAAATCCACTAACAGGTCACCTACCTGGTATTTGGAGCTTCCAATGTGCTGATTACGCTGGGAATGGCGCAGGGCAGTACGGATACGTGCCAGAAGCTCTCCCGTGCCGAAAGGCTTGGTCAGATAGTCATCAGCGCCCAGATCCAGTGCTGCGATCTTGCTCTTTTCAAGGGTTCTTGCAGAGATAACGATAATTGGTGTAATGCTCCAGGAGCGGACCTGCTCGATCAGCTTTAGGCCGTCCATATCCGGCAGACCTAAGTCTAACAGGATCACATCCGGGTGTTCAGAGGTGATGTACTGCAGGCCCTCTTTGCCTGTATTTGCGCTGATCACGCGGTAACCCTGAGGCTCTAAAATATGTTCAATAAAACTGCAGATATTTTTTTCGTCTTCAATAATGATAATGTTTGCTTTGGTAGTCATGATCAATACTCCTTCCAGTCGGGTAAGGTAAAAGTAAACATGGCGCCGTCTGCGTGGTTTGCAGCCTGGATCGTGCCGCCATGGGCATTAATAATGGTCTTGCAGATAGAAAGTCCGATCCCCATTCCTTTGTGGCTGTCGCCGGATTCATTGGTATTTACGCCGCCGCCGTCAAAAAGGGTGGGAAGTCGTTTGGGATCAATGCCCTTTCCGTAGTCTTTAATGGTGATATAAAGAATATCATTATCCGTGCATGCCTTCAATTCAATAGGCTTTTCACTGCCGGAATGGAAATGGGCATTTTCCAGAAGATTATTGATGACCTGTTCGATCAGCATGGCGTCCATGGGGACCATGATAAAGGAGTCAGGAACATGGACTTTAACAGGTACATCGGGGAAACGCTTGTGGAAGCGCTGGACAGCCTCAGAAATAACCTCTTCTAAGGATTCATCTGTTTTGTTTACAGAAGTCATACCCCGGTCATCCTGGATCCGTGTAATGGAAAGCAGGTTTTCCACCATGTTTAAAAGCCACTGGGCGTCCTCTTCAATATTATGGATCAGCTTGCGCTTTTCCTCTGGTGACATTTCATCTTCCTGCTCTAAATAGGCAGCGCTGGAACCAATGATAGTGGTAAGGGGGGTACGCAGGTCATGGGACATGGCCCGCAGCAGATTGGCCCGCATGGTCTCTTTTTCTGCCTGCATCAGCATACGGTCCTTTTCCTGGATCTGGGCGCTCTGCTTGGAAAGCATAATGCAGATACTGCTGGTAAAGCAGGAAATAAAGGTCATTCCCACGAAGGTAAGGGGATATCCGCTTAAGGTAAAATTCAGGGCCATGTATGGGTAAGTATAAGCGTAATTGACCCAGAATACACTGTAAATGGAAGCAATGATACCGGCGCTGTAACATTTGGTGTAGCGGGCGTGGAGCAAAATAGCCAGAATGTAGATAATGGATACATTAATGGCATTACCGCTGAGATGAAAGAGCGCATTGGCTGTAAGGGTTGCAGCTGTCATGCAGGCGACTGTTATGGGAAGCGTGCGCAGTGTGTTGAAAAACGTGGCCTTTAGCAGACCTGGTAGTTTTTTCAGAGAATCTTTTTTTAATGCCATAGGATCCACCTCAATCGATATTCAATTGTATTATAGTCGATTCTTGACGTAAGTGCAATCAGAGGACTAAACGTAACAGTTTCTTAACGGCTAAAGGGCCATTTCCTGCGAGGACGTTTTACTTGGTGTTTCTGCTTTTTGTAAGATGGTGCAGAACTCCTTTTCTGGGAAAGAAGCTGGTCAAAATCAGAAGATGAGTAGCCGATATCCTCTAAACGATCTAAGCGGCGTTTGCGGCGCAGCAGCAGGTCTTCCTTTTCTTTTCTGTGAGAATGGAGCAGGAAAAACAGGATGACTCCTACCGCAGTAAGGCCAAGAGCGCAGATCCCTACTAAGATAAATGGGAATTTCTTTCCTGTCTGGGAAGAAGCGGTCGAAGGATCAACAGTGGCTTCAGAGCGGGCATTAGCGGCATTTTGAGGAGCAGGTGTATCAGACTGAGGGGAAATGCCAGGTTCAACAGTCTGGCCACTCTGGGCTGCTGTTTTTGGGATCGTCTGGCCTGCAGAGCATAAATAGACCTGTCCAATGGAATGGCCGTCATATTGGTAAAGAATACGGGCAATAGCGTTGTCCGGGGCATTTTCATCCAGCTCATAGGAGAGAGAAGCCTCTGTATCGGAAAAATCCGCATCTTTTGGGATGACAACTAAACTGTTTTTGTCTAATTCCAGAGAAATATTGTCCTGGGCAGTCATGCCGCCGATGGTCATATCATTATCCAGGGCTTTATAAGAGGTCTCGTGGTCAGCGGCCTTTACTATCTGGAAGCAGTCAAAACCAAAGTCCAGCAATGCTTTTGTGTCAGGATAATGAGTCTGGTGGCCGTTTAATACAACAGCGATGAGGGTCATGTCATTTCTCTGGGCACAGGTAACAAGGGTGTTGCCTGCAATAGAGGTATAGCCTGTTTTACCTGCAAAAGCACCAGGATAGTAAACAGAAGTGTTTTTTACCAGCATGCGGTGGTGGTTTGCCACATAGCCGCCTTCTGGATTGCGTTTGGTAGGCGGAAGCTTGTAATTGCGGGCTCCGTCGATTTCCAAAAAGTCAGGATCCTGGATCGCAGCTCTGGCGATCAGGGCCATGTCATGGGCAGTGGTATAATGGTTTTCGTCATTTAAACCGCTGGGGTTTGCAAAATGGCTTCCTGTGCATCCAAGACTTTCTGCTTTCTGGTTCATAAGCTCTGCAAAGGCCTCTCTGGAGCCGCTTACATGACAGGCGAGAGCATTTGCACTTTCATTGGCAGAAGCCAGCATCAGGGCGTACAGGCAGTCACGGACCGTAAGAACATCACCTTCATCAATTCCTGCAGTGCTGCTGCCTGTTTCCACATTGTAAACGTCATCATGGGAAAAGGTCACTTCCTCATCCAGACTGCAGTGTTCCAGGACGATCAGGGCAGTAAGTATTTTTGTGATACTGGCCGGATAATAAGGCTGGTCCGCGTTTTTAGCAAAAAGAACCGTTCCGGTCTGCGCTTCCATAAGGATGCCGCCGTCTGCTTCTATAGAGACGGCAGACGGCCAGGAAGACGCGGCCAGAGCGGTTCTTACACATGTAAAGAGTATGAAATAAATACTGAGGATCAAAAAAACGATCCTTTTTCCAAAATTCATAGAATTCATCGATTTCTCATATTTCATATAAGATAACTCCTATTTACGGCGTTTGTTTTTCAGAGTCATGACCAGGCAGACGGCAAAAAGGATCAGTGAAAGGGCGCCGAAGAGGAATGCAATACGCCCGGCAGTATCCATAAAAAATCCTTCCGGTACAATATTGATCAGCATATCTGTAGACGGATCAAGGATCCACAGGTCATTGTTGAAAAACATATGGTGGAACATAATAAAATATTTTGTAAAGTTTGTGGATATAATGGCAGCCAGTGCTGCGATCACTGCGAAGAACAATCCTGTTCCCATACAAAGGGAAGAAGGAAGGAGTGTACGCAGGTCGGCTTTTGAAAGGATCATGAACACCAGGGCAATCACGCAGACTGCCAGGCAGATCCGGCGCAGGGCGATAGCTTTTAAAAACAGTCCCTGAACGTCTTCCATATGTGCGATCTCGCGTTCATTGAAAAATTCACGGGTCTCGCCGCCCATATGAGTGGTCACATGAAGATCTGCACGTTTTCCTTTTAAATAGGCCATCATCTGGTCAGTAACATCTAACAGGTCATCCATGGTCATAGAAGGAAGATCGTCTAAAACCTGGTATTTGGTATATTCTTTTTCAAAGTATCCGGGAGTCCAGTAAACAACTGCTTCCACTGAGGTGAAAAAAAGAATGATCATAAGACAAAATGCAGTAAGAATACCGGCAAATCGTTGAAATGCTTTCATGGCGGCTGCCTCCTTCTTGGAAGATAAGATGTAAAAATTTCTCTATATACGAAGAAAAGCCCAACCCCGCAGCTTCTGGTATCTGCAAAGTCAGACCTTTGAGTGCGCCTTCAGGGACTCGAACCCTGGACAAATAGATTAAGAGTCTACTGCTCTACCAACTGAGCTAAAGGCGCATGCCTATGTGTTTTTGAATGACACGATAGACATTATAATAGATATCACAAGGCCTGTCAAGACCTTTTTGAAAAAATTCTGTTTGGGTTGATGCTTGTTTTTAGAAGTTTAATTTGGGTTTTTGACGTTTACATCTAACTGGTTAAATGGGATCTCAATGCCGGCCTGGTCAAACTGCAGTTTGATCTGCTCTAAAATACGCCAGCGTACGGTCCAGTAGTCAGAGGTATTGGTCCAGCCTCTTGCGCCTAGGACAACGGAACTGTCTGCTAACTCGTCTACATAGACAGTAATGCCGTCCTCTTTTATAATAAGAGGATCATTGGTGTAGATCTGGTTTAATATTTCCTTGGCCTTTTTCAGGTCGGAGGTATAGCCGATGCCAACAGTCAGGTCCACACGGCGTTTTTGCTGTGCAGTCACATTTGTGATCACTGCGTTGGAAAGGCTGCCGTTTGGAATGGTGATCTTGCGGTTGTCGATGGTAACTAAAGTAGTGTATACAAGGCCGATGTTCTGTACAGTTCCTTCGGTGCCCTGGCAGACAATGTAATCATGGATGCCAAAAGGCCGCATTACCAGGATCAGGATGCCGCCTGCAAAGTTTGCAAGACTGCCCTGAAGTGAGAGGCCGATAGCCAAAGTTGCGGAACCTAAAAGGGCAATGATAGAAGCGGACGGAACGCCGATTTTTTCCAGAGCCATAAAAATGACAATGGCATAGGTAATGGCATTTGCCAGTGAAATAAGGAATTTGCTAAGGCTCAGGTCCATTCCCATGCGGTCAAAGGTCTTTTTCAGAAAATGGCTTATGTATATGGCGATCCGTGAGCCGATAAAGATAATGAGAGCTGCAACAAATAACCGGTAAGCCATGGATAAAAGGCCGGGGGTCCATGCTTTTATGGACTCTAAGATGGCATTGGGCTTTAACTGCTGTAAGTCTTCATGGACTTCTGCAGCTACGGCCTGGGTCTCTGCAAGGGTAGGAAGGGCGCTGCTTTCCTGGGCGGTGAATAATATCATAAAGTTTCCTCCTGCTTTTGTTAAGTAAGATAGATTAAGTTTACCACGAATAATAGGCACGGACAACGTATTGTAAAGATTTGGTGAAATTTTTTTGAAAAATAATTAAAAAAATTGTTGACAAGGAAGA